>JAEYTN010000299.1 GCA_023433985.1 Pseudomonadota bacterium
ACGAGATCAGCAGCCGGTCGGCGATCGGCCCGCGCCAGTCCGGCCCCGCATCGAGGCCTTCGAGCCCATTCATGATGCCCAGCAGGCAACCGACATTGCCGGCATTGCAGTCGGTGTCCCAGCCCGACGTGTTGACGATCATCTGCGCCTTCTGGAAGTCGTGCGGCGCATAGAGCACCGCCATCACCATCAGCGCGTGGTTCGGCACCACGTGGCAGTTTCCGGGATACTTGTCGTAGCCGTACTTCTCCTCGATCTTCTTGCGCGTGTCGCGCCAGTCCGGATGCGCCTTGTGCCAGGCACGGATGTCGGCGATCAGCTTCGCGATCAGGCTGTCACGCGGAATCTGCGCGAGCCCGGTATCGAGCAGGTGGTCGATGTCCGACGAGCCGAACGCCTCGGCCTCCATCGCCGCCCACAGCATCGCCGCGTGCACAGATTCACCGTCATGGCTCACCCTGCCCGCCTGCTCGGCAAGCTTCGCGGCCAGCGCCGGCTGGCGCGGCGCCACCATGGCCCAGCCGTCGATGAATATCTGCGCGCCGATCTGTTCCGCCACCGTCGTGCCGTTGGTGGCAATCGAGCCCGAGGCCGGCGCCGCCACCCCGCGCTTCAGGTTCAGCCACGCCGTATGCTCGGTCGAGTTGCCGTTGCCGCCCCACCACAGGATCGAGCGCTCCTCGACGATGTAGTTGAGCCAGGCCTTGCCGATCTCCTCGGCGCTGAGGTTCGGCGAAATGCCGTAATCCTCGAGCGCCCGCACGAAGGTGAACGTGCCCGCCACGTCGTCGTCGGTCACCACCAGCGGCTGGTTGAGCTGCTCGTGCACGTAGTATTCGATCGGCCCCAGCTCATCCATGATGCGCTGGTAGGTCCAGCCCTCGAACGGACGGCCGAGATACACGCCCACCAGCTTGCCCAGCACACCGGCATAGACGCGCTCGAGATAGTCGTTCGGAACCTGCATTGAGTTGCTCCCTTGCCTTTTCTGTCCGGTCAGCCCTTCACCGAGCCGCCCGCCATGCCTTCGATGAACCGCCGCTGCATCAGCACGAACAGCACCACCACCGGCAGCACCACGATCAGCGCCGCCGCCATGATCTCACCCCAGTCCGAGCTGTACTGGCCCGAGAGCAGGAAGAACGACACCACCGCCGTCAGCCGGTCCGCCTTCTGCAGGAAGGTCGTTGCGATCAGGAATTCGTTCCACGAATAGAGCCCGATGATCAGCGCCACGGTCAGGATGCCCGGCGACACCACCGGCAGCATCACCCGGGTGAACACCTGCCAGTGGCTCGCGCCATCCACCAGCGCCGCCTCCTCGAGTTCGCGCGGCACCGCGAGGAAATAGGTCCTCAGCAGCATCACCGCGAAGGGCGAGTAGATGGCCGTGTAGATCAGCGACACCGCGAATACGTTGTTGATCAGCCCGAGCTTCGCGAACCCGAAGTAAAGCGGGAACAGGAACAGCTGGATCGGCGCCGTCGTCGTCGCGAGCAGGTAGAACGTCACCACCTTCCACGCCTTGATCTTCCGCCGCGCCAGCACATAGGCCGTGAGCGACGCCGTCGAGCAGACGAGGATGATCGTCATCCCGGTCAGCACCGCCGAGTTGAAGAACGTCTGGCTGAACCTGGCGTCCTTCCAGGCGCGGGTGAAATTGTCCCAGCGGATCACCTCGGGCAGCGCCAGCGGGTTCTGCACGATCTGCGCCGCGGGCTTCAGCGAGTTGAGCACCAGCAGCGCAATCGGGAACAGCGCCACCACCAGCAGCAGGCCGAGCACGACATAGGTGATGGTGAGGGTCGTGCGGCTCTCAACCAGCCTCATGTTCGTACTCCCTCGCCTGCAGGCGGATGTAGAAATAGGTTGCGGCAAGGCCGATCAGGCTGATCACCAGCGCCACCGCGGCCGCCTGCCCGACATTCAGGTCGTAGAAGGCGTTGCGGTAGGCGAGCGTCGACAGCACCTCGCTCGAAAAGGCCGGGCCGCCCTGGGTCAGGATGTAGACGAAGTCGAACACCAGGAACGACCAGATCACCGTCATCACCATCATCAGCGTGATGGTCGGCCGGATGCCCGGCAACAGCACGTAGAACATCATCTGGAAGAAGGTCGCGCCTTCGAGCCGCGCCGCCTCGATCTGCTCCTGCGGCACCTGCCTGAGCGCCGCAAAGAAGATCACGCACAGGAACCCCCACCAGTGCCAGAGGTCGACGACGGCGACGCCCACCAGCGCCGTCGGCGGCTGCGCCAGCGGGTTGGCGATATCGATCCCCACCCGGTCGAGCAGCCCCAGCACGCCGGTCACCGGCGAGTAGATCATCCCCTGCCATACCCGCGCCGTGATGGCGGTCGCGATCACCACCGGCAGGAAGTAGATCACCTGGAAGAACGTGCTGCCGCGCCGTGGCACGATCAGCAGCATGGTGGCCGCCAGCAGCCCCATGCCGATCGGCACGGTCATGAAGATCAGCGTCCACAGCAGGTTGTTGCCGAGCGCCGTCCAGAACGTGCGGTCACCCCAAAGCGTCGCGAAATTGCCCAGCCCGATGAAGACCGGCATGCCGATGCCGTCCCAGCGGAAGAACGCCAGCGCGATCGTCAGCAGGGCCGGAATGAGGATGATGACGACATTGATCGCCAATGTCGGGACCAGGTAGAGCCGGTGCATGAAAATCTCCGTGGGAGCCGGGCGGCGGTGGGGAGCCGCCGCCCGGCGGTCGCATCGGGAGGACGCGAGAAGTCTCAGCGGGCCGGGATCGCCGGCACCTTGCCCTCGCCCGCTTCCTGCTTGAACAGCTCGTCGAGCTTGGCGAGGAAATCGGCGCTGGTCAGCTTGTTGAGCCACACCTCTTCCATGCCGCTCACCAGGTACGTGTTGGTGGCGGGCGGCAGGAACGTCCAGGTGGTGTAGCCGTACTGCCCGTCATTCACCGACGCGGCGAGGTTGGTCATCGCCTCGGTGTAGAGCGGCAGCACGTCGGCGCTCATCTTCACGTTCGAGAGGTCGCGCAGCGGCGTGTTCCACTCGCCCTGCCACACCGAGTTCATGTCCCCGTAGAACTTGTCGGAGAACACATAGTCGATCACCGCCGCGGCGCCGTCGGGGTTCTCCGACGTGGCCGCGATGGAGAAGGTCGAGCCGATGCCCAGCGCATACACCGGCGCGCCGACCGACGGGTCGGACGGGAAGCCGACGAAGCCCGGCTCGGCATTGGCCTGCGGGAAGTAGCGCGGCACGTTCTGGAAGTTCCAGGTCCCGGTCGGCGCCATGCCGGCCTGCCCCGTCGCCACCTGCGCGAAGGCCTGCTCGCCGGTCAGCGAGAAGTAGTTCGGCCCGAAATAGCCCTTCTGCCACCAGCTGTTGAGCGTATCGATCGCCTTGGCGAACGGCTCCGACGTCCACGGGATCTCGCCCTTCAGCGCCTTGTAGACGTTGTCCGGCCCCGCCACCGAGTTGATGACGATCGAGACGTAGTGCTCGTTGGTCGGCCGCCAGTCGGCATTGCCGGCCGCGAACGGCACGATGTTCTTGGCCAGCATCGCGTCGGCCAGTGTCTCGAGCTCGGCGATGGTGGTCGGGGCCGTCCAGCCGTTCTGCTCGAACAGCGTCTTGTTGTAGAACAGCCCCAGCGTCTCGTAGGTCTTGGGCAGCGCATAGAGCTTGCCGCCATACTTCCCGAGCTCGACGAAGACCGGCAGGATGCGGTCCGCCCAGCCGAACTTGGCCGCATAGTCGTCGAGTGGCAGCAACTGCCCGGCCTGCGCCATCGAGGCCACGTAGCTCGGCCCGGCAGTATAGACCACGTCCGGACCCGAGCCCGAAAGCAGCGCCACGCGCAACTGCTTGTCGAGTTCCGCGCCGCGGAAGTCGATGCTCAGCTCCTGGTCCGGATGCGCCTCGTTGAACACGTTGATCAGGAGATTCTGCAGGTTCTCCTGGTTCTCGGGCGCGGCGGTCTCGTACCACCAGGTGATCGGCCTCTTGTCCTGCGCAAGTGCCGTGCCCGACATCAGGCCGACGGTCATCAGACCGAGGCCGGTTGCGATGAAATGACGTCTCTGCATGGTTCCCTCCTCCAAGGGGTTGTCGTCTTGGTCTAGGTCGATCCGCGCTCGATCAGGCTGAACGGCATCTCCTCGGTGGTGCCGTTGACCGGCGCCGAGCCGTTGAGCCGGGCGAGCAGGATTTCGGCGGCGCGCGCGCCCATGTTGTGCTGGAACTGTGCGACCGTGGTGAGCGGCGGCGTCACCAGCCGTGCCGCGGAAATGTCGTCGAACCCGACCACCGCGATTTCGCCGGGGATGTCGATGCCGCGCTCCCTCAGCGCCTGCATCACCCCGATCGCCATCAGGTCGTTGGCTGCGAAGATCGCCGTCGGCGGGTGCTCGCCACCGAGCATCGTCTCGGCCGCCCGCGTGCCGCCGACCTCCGAGAACTCCTCGTCGACCACGACCTGCGGTTCGAGCCCCGCCTCGATCAAAGCTTCGCGATAGCCCTCGATGCGCACGCCCTGCGGCCCGCCCCGTCCCGCCACCATGGCGATCCGGCGATGCCCCCGGCCGATCAGGTACTTCGCCACCTCGTACGCGGCCGCGCGGCTGTCCACATAGATGTCGTCGATGGCGATTGCCCCGCCGCGCTTCTTGGCGGATTCGATGCGCACGATCGGCACCCCGGCATCGATCAGCGGCTTGAAGTCGCTGGCCCTGAGCGTGAAGAACACGCCGATGACGCCGTCCACCCGCCCCTGCCGGAACCAGTCGAGGAAGTGCCGCTCGCGCTCCGGATTGCCGTCGGTATTCACCGCCACTACGTCGTAGTTCAGCGTGTCGGTAACCGACTGGATGCCGCGGATCAGCGCCGGATAGAACGGGTTGGTGATGTCGGGCACGATGCAGGCGATCGTCATGGTCCGGCTGGTGCGCAGCGCCTGCGCCGCGCGGTTCGGCACATAGCCGAGTTCCTTCGCCGCCCGCGTGATCCGCTCCCACGTCTCCGCCGGAATGGCCGCCGACCCGCCGCTCAGGACGAGCGACACCGTGGCCTGGGACACCCCCGCCAGCCGTGCCACGTCCTTCTGTGTCGCCCTGCCCGCCACTAAGATCCTCTCTCCTTATACGTAACACTAATACGTATAAATAACCGGCGCAAGCGAGTGCTCGCAGACGCTGGTGGGGGAATGTGGAAAAGCTCAGGTCGCCGAAGTGGCGGGCAGCCAGGAGCGGTAGAGCGGGTGCTCCCGCCCGATCGGCAGCTCGGCCGGCAGGCCGGTGCGGGCGGAATGGTACGCGGCCGTGACCAGCTCCAGCGAACGCCGCGCATCCTCCAGCGTCACCGGTAGCGGCCCGCCCGTCACCACGGCCTCGTGGAACAGCTCGAACTGCCGCGTGTAGCCGTCCTCGGTCGGCTTCACCTCTGCCAGCGCCTCGTCGATCAGCCGTTGCAACGCCTCATCATTGCTCGTGAAAGTCCACGGGTCGCGCGACATCGTGTACGGCTCGAGCGTGCTCTCGGCGACCACGTTCTCGAAGCAGAAGCGCAGCCGCGAGATTTCCTGCCGCGAGCCCAGCGTCAGCGACAGCGTCGCGAGCGAGCCGTTCTCCATCCGCACCGCCGCCGCCACCGTGTCCTCGACCTCGATTGGGTTCACCAGCGTCGCATCGAAGGCGAACACGCTTTTCACCGCCCCGTGGACGTAGTTCAGCATGTCATGCGCGTGGATGGCGTGCCCCAGGAAGCCGCCGCCGAGCTCCGTTGCCCATTTGCCGCGCCACAGCACCTCGTAATACTCGGCCGGCCGCCACCAGTGCGTCTCGATCGTCGTCATGAACGGTTTGCCGGCGAGCCCTTCGGCCACGAGGTGCCGCAGCTTCTGCAGGCCCATGCCGAACCGGTACTGGAAGATCGGCATGAACCGCCGGTCGCCACCCGCGACCAGCGCCTCCATCTCGTCCACCTCGGCCACTGAACCGAACAGCGGCTTCTCGCAGATCACATGCTTGCCGGCGAGGATCGCCCGGCGCGAGTGCTCGAAATGCAGGCTGGGTGGCGTCGCGATGTCGATCACGTCGATATCGTCGCGCTCGAGCAGCGCCTCGAAGCTCTGCGTGTATTCGGGCACGTCGAACTCGTCGCAGAGCGCCCGGCCCCGCACCGCGTCGAGCGAACACAGCGCCTTCGCCTCGAACAGCTCGGGCAGCCAGCGATACCCTGCGAGGTGCCGGCTCTGGATGCCGGCGCCGACCAGCGCCACCCGCAGCCGTTCGGTCATCGGCCTGCCCTACTCGCCAAGGACCTCGACCAGGATCCCGTCCGGGTCGCGGCAGAAGGCGACGCGGCGCGCCATCGTCTTGTTGTAGGCGTCGCGCGGCGGCTCGACCACTTCGGCCCCCGATGCCTGCACCTGCTCGAACGTCCGGTCCACGTCGTCCACGCGGAATGTCAGATGCAGCAGCCCGGCGCGGCCGGCCGCCACGTCCTCGGCATGCAGCGCTCCGGTCGAGGGCCCGATCAGTTCCAGCATGCACCCGCCCGCATCCACGAACGCCACCTCGTCGCCCTGCGTGCCCGGCCGCCGGTCGACCAGGTTGAGCCCCAGCAGGTCGACATAGAAGGCAAGGCTGCGGTCGATGCTGGAGACCGTCATCCCCACATGTGCAAAACTCTTCACTGCCATCTTACGTCCCGACCTCGCCGTCCAGGCTGCTCGCCTCCAGCAGTTCATTAGCGACGCCCGAGATATGTTGCCACATGGCTTTGTAGGCCGCATCGGGGTTGCGGGCCTTGAGGGCGGCGAGGATGCCGTAGTGGTGGCCGATCCAGATCGGCTGCACGTCGGCCTTGTAGATGCGGTGGTGGATCGCTTTCCACATGCGCGAGGATTCCTGCTGCGTCCACAGCGCATCCACCATCGAGATGATCACCGCATTGCCGGTCATCCCGGCTACGGTGCGGTGGAACTCGCGGTCGGCCGGGTCGCGCCCGTCCTTGGGCAGCGGCCCCAGTTGCATGGCGGCGATGGATTCCTCGAGCTGCAGGTAGTCGTAGCTCGTCGCCCGCGTCGCCGCGATCGATGCGGCGCTCGCCTCCACCGCCATGCGCGCCTCGAGGATTTCGAACGGTCCCGCGCCCACGTCGGTGTTGATGGTGTCGAAATTGATGAGGTTGGTCGGGTTGGGCAGCACCATGATGCCCGCCCGGCCCCGCACCTCGACGATGCCGCGCATCTCGAGCGCAATCACCGCCTCGCGCACCGACGGCCGGCTTACGCCCAGCTCGTCGGCCAGCTCACGCTCCGATGGCAGCCGCCAGTTGGGGTCGTGGCTGTTCTCCTCGATCAGCCGGGCGATCCGGCGCGCCACCACCTGGTAGAACCGCTTCCCCCGGAGCAGCCGCGCGTCGGTGTTAGGTTCCTGCTCCAAGATCGACCTGCCTCATTCCGGCCGCGCCGCACGGCCTCGCTGTGGCCTACCACAAGGGCTCGCCGGTGGGGAACGGACATACCGCCCCACGGGCACGGGGGCGTCAGGTGTTGCGCTGCGCCAGCTCGATGATGATCCCGTCCGGGTCGAGCACGAAGGCCACCCGGGCGACGATCTCCTTGTTGAGCGCGTCCCGCGGCTGCTCGTAGGGCGTCACGCCGGCTTCCATCATCTTCTGGTACGTCTCTTCGATGTTCTCGAAGGCGAAGGTCAGGTGCCGCACCCCCGCCTCGTCGTTGGGCAGCTGCCGCGCCGGCCCCTTAACGCTCGGCGAGGGGCAGATGAGTTCGAGCTGCCCGTTGCCCGTATCCATGAACGCGAGCTCGCCGTTGCCGCGCGGCATCGCCTTGCGCAGCAGCAGCTTCATCCCCATCAGGTCGCGGTAGAAGGCGACGCTCCTGTCGAGGTCGCTGACCGCCATGCCGATATGCTCAAAACCCTGCAGCATCATCTTCTCCCTTATAGCTTGACCGTCTTGCCGGTGCGCGCGGACTCGTAGATCGCGAGCACCAGCCCCATCGAGGCGCGCGAGCCCGCCGCGTCCACCAGCGTCGGCGAGGTGTAGGCGTCGTCACGCACCCAGCGCGCCATGTCCTGGAACACGTTGATCGCCGGCGGCGTGACCTGCCGCGGCAGCTCCGCCCCGCCATCGATATGCAGCATCGTCAGCGCCTCGTCGTCGATGCGCCCGCTGCCCTTGTCGCCGTTGATCTCGATCCGCCGCACCGTACCGCCGCCATAGCGCCCGCCCGGCTTCGGATTGTGGAAGGTCGTCGTCGCGATGAACGTGCCGAGCGCGCCCGATCGGAACTTCACCAGCACCACGGCGGTGTCCTCGGACTCGATCTTCGAGGCGAACGCCCCCGCCTCGGCGGTGACGCTTTCCACCTCGCCCATCAGCCAGACCATCTGGTCCAGCGTATGGATCCCCTGGTTGATCACCGTACCGCCGCCACCCGTCGCCCAGCGCGAGCGCCAGCCGCCATTGAGCTCGTAGTACCATTGCGGCCGGAAGAGCTTCTCGGTGAACTCCCCGAGGATCATCCGGCCCAGCCCGCCATCGTGCACCGCCCGGTAGAGCGCGTAGTTGGCCGGCTCGTAGCGGACCACGTATTCGGTCGCGAGCTTCACCCGGTTGCGCTCCGCCGCCGCGATCATCGCATCGATCCGCTCGAGCGTGGTTTCGATCGGCTTGGTGACGATCAGGTGCTTGCCCGCCTCCGCCGCCTCGATGGCGATGTCCCGGTGC
>JAEYTN010000357.1 GCA_023433985.1 Pseudomonadota bacterium
GTGCACGTCCTCGCCGTGATGGCTCGCGCAGGCCAGCGCCAGTTGCTCGTCGCTCAGCGCGAAGCGGCCGAGCGCCCCCGACGTCACCATCGCCAGCGCCTGCATCGACTTGATCGCCGAGCGCGGGAACACGGGCCGCGAGATATCCCCGCCTGCCGCGATCACGTTACCCTCGGCGTCGGCGATCACGAAGCTGCCGCGGTGGCGGTTCTCGACGAAGCCGCCACGGGTCTGCTCGACGAGGATGGGGTTGGCGTCCATTGCGAAACTTCCGACAAAAAAAGGGCCCGGAGGTTCCTTGGAACGCTCGCGGGCCCTGAAGTCAACGTACGGAGGTCAGTCGGTGGTGGGGAGGAGGAGTGCCGGCGCTTGCATGCCACCGGCGCTCCGGGAGGAAAACTCAGATGTCCCAGTCGTAGATCAGCTTGAGGTAGCTGGCGTTCACCCAACCGCGGGTGTCCTGCTGCTCGACGAGGCACCAGTCGGAGCCGCCCTGCGGCGCGACGATGCAACGCTCGACCCAGACCGAAGTCTTGGGCTCGAACTCGCCGACCTTCTGGGAATAGGACGCCGGCCACTTGCGGACGTTCAGCACGTCCCACTTCTTGACGCCGGTGATCTGGGCAGGGCCCTCGACTTCGTAACCGGCGGCGAGCGCGGGCTGGATGGCGAAGGCGGCCGCACCGGCAATGATCAGCCCGGCAAGCGTGGCGATCAGCAGCTTTTCCTGGTTGCGGTTCATCTTGGCGTCCTTTCGGGGACCGGAATGCAATTCGTTGTGCCGGTTATGCCGTGGCAGCCTTGAACCCACCCTGAGATCGCCGTTCAGAAAGCATTCATTCCCGTGACAGGCGCCGTTCAGCATCGTGACGCCAAAAAGGCGAAAGGCGGATGCCGAAGCACCCGCCTGCCGCATTCCGCACGTTCCTCGAGATCAAAGCGCGTGCACGTAGAGCACCGCCTGGGTGCGGCCGATGACGACGCCGACAACATGCTCGGCGCTGTATCCCTGCTGCCCGAGGGCAGCGCCCATCTTGCCGTTTCCGGCAATGGCCGAGCGAAGGTTCTCGACGCCCTGCTGCTGCTCGATCAGGTTCTTGTCGACGCAGACCGGCACCACCTGCACCGTGTCGCGGCCGTTGATGCCCTTGATCTGCCGGGCCGTGACCTGCTTGAGCTCGCCGATCTGGGCGTCGCAGAGCTTGAGGCCGGCCTTGTTGCCGGGGATGTTGCTGCCCGAGCCGGGGCCGCAGTTCACCTGGCAGTCCGCGACCGGGCCGCAGCCCGCGCCGACGCAGGACGTCGGCGGCGTACAGTCGGAGCCGACGCAGGGGTCCGGCGTGGTGCATGGGGCAAGCTCACAATCGCCGCGCGGATCCGGATCGGGCTCGGGGTCCGGCCGGCCGCAACTGGTGAACGGGCAGAAGGGCTCGCCGGCCTCGTAGCCGCCGCCACCGTCCCCGCCGCAGTCCATCCGGCATTCGGGCGTAGTCGACGTCGGAGGGTCGGGTCGGGTCTGTGCGAAGGCGCTCGAGGCGCCGATACAAAGCATAGCCAGCAGGGCAAGCACGAGCAGTCTGAAATTCATTGTCACTCTCCAGATTGTGGAGGTGGCGCAAGGTTGTAGCCGCTGCCGGCCGCAGGCTTTCGCCACCGTTTTCGTCAATGCGGCGGCTGATAGGCAGAGGGGGTTGAACCGTCGATGAAACGTGCATTCAGCCAACGTTCACCGCTGCGGCGAGCGGCTGAGGATGGCTTCTCGTGTCGTGCGGGAACGCAAAGAGGGCGAGCGCCGTCCGGCCCCCGCCCCAACGAAGTCGATGGCCGCGCGCAGTGCTTCAGCGGCCGAAATGGTGGACGTAGAGGGTAATGGTGTCGTCGCCCATCATGCGGACGGCGAACACGTCCTCGGGCTTGTAGGCCTTGCGGCCCAGCGCATCGACCAGCACATCGTTCTCGGCGATGGTGGTACGGAGGTAGGCCGCGTTGCCTTCCGAGCGCATCATCGAGAAGGCCGGGCAGAGCTCGGTCACCCAGACGCGACGCTCGTCGCTGACGCCGGCAACCTCGGGCTTCATGACGCGGGGCAGATGGCCAAGCTGCTCGTCGCACGAGGTATCCGAGCTGCCACCGCCAGTTTCGCCGCAGTAGTTGGCGGTACACGGAACGCGCGTCGATTGCGCGCTTGCAGGGAGAGTTGAGATCGAAGTCAAAGTCGCCAGGGCCGTCACGGCCAGGATCAGCTTGTTCATTTCAGTCTCCTGATGTGGGTGGCGGGGGTCTGGGCCGCCGATAGTCTCCTTGAGGGGTTCGGAGGGCTGGGCCCTCTTTGACGCTGGCCGGGAGGCTGCGCCCGGCGCATTGAACCGGCCGTGACAACGTCGTTCAGAACCCGTTCAACGGGACGGGCGACCTCCCGCGGCCGACTTATCCCCGCAACCAACGGACGGATTTACCTTCTGCCATCGCGTGCTACGCTCGCGGTCCGGCGTCGGGAGGAGGCAGCGAATGGCGAAAGTTCTGGTCACCGGCGGCAGCGGCAAGCTCGGCCGCGCCGTGCTCAAGGATCTCGTCACCAACGGCTACTCGGTCCTCAACGTCGACCAGGCGCCGCCGCGCGAGCCGATCTGCCCCACGGTGCGCGCCGACCTCAACGATTTCGGCCAGGTCGTGCAGCTGGTCACCGGCTCGGTCGACGAGCGCAGGGGGCCGTTCGATGCCGTCGTGCACCTCGCCGCCATCCCTGCGCCGGGGCTGCAGCCCAACGCCAGGACCTTCAGCAACAACGTCACCTCCAGCTACAACGTGTTCGAGGCCTGCCGCATCGCCGGGGTGAAGAACATCGTCTTCGCTTCGAGCGAGACCGTGCTCGGCCTGCCCTTCGACACGCCACCGCCCTACGCGCCGCTCGACGAGGAATATTTCCCGCGTCCGGAAAGTGCCTACTCGCTCGGCAAGCTGCTGGACGAAACCATGGCGGCGCAATTCTGCCGCTGGGACCCCGAGCTCAAGATGGTCGGCCTGCGCTTTTCCAACGTCATGGATGTCGAGGACTACAAGGCTTTCCCCGCCTTCGATGCCGATGCGCACAAGCGCAAGTGGAACCTCTGGGGCTATATCGACGCCCGCGACGGGGCGC
>JAEYTN010000383.1 GCA_023433985.1 Pseudomonadota bacterium
ACCGGCAACGGCACCGCGCTGGAGCCCGGCGTCTTCACCACGCACGTGCGCAACCTGATCACCAAGGCCGAGCTCGGTGCGCCGGGCCGGCTCGACCAGACGCTGCTGCTGCGCGCCATCGCCGACAAGCTCCGCTCGCGCGAAAAGCTCGGCCTCTTCGTTTCCGAGGGCCTGCTGCGCCTGGCGCTGCTCGGCACCGCCATCGGCTTCATCCTGATGCTGGTGCCGATCGCCGGGCTCAGCTCCTTCGACCCCGAGACGCTGCGCGGCGCGCTGGCCGGCATGACCGGCGGCATGGCCATCGCGCTCAACGTCACCGTTTCCGGCATTGCCACCGCGCTGGTGCTCAAGTTCCAGTACTTCCAGCTCGACAGCGCCATCGGCGAACTCTTCGACATCATCGCCGAGGTCAGCGAGATCCACGTCGTGCCGGCCATCGAGAAGGCCCAGCATGGACGGGCCTAGCCTCTTCACCGGCGGGGAGAGCGACGACGGCACCTTCGTGCCGTTCACCGACATCCTGTTCAACGCCCTGCTCGGCTTCGCGATGATGGTCTTCATCGCCTTCGCGCTGATCAACCCCGACGCCAAGAGCGGGCTGGTGGACACCAAGGCCGAAGTCATCATCACCACCACCTGGCCCGACAACAACGACGACGACATCGACACCTACGTGCAGGACCCCACCGGCAACGTCGTCTGGTACCACTCGATGCAGAAGGGCTTCGTCACCCTCGATCGCGACGATCGTGGCAACTACCTCGACGAAGTGACCGTCAACGGCGAGACCGTGCACATCGCCCTCAACCAGGAAACCGTGACCGTGCGCGGCATCCTGCCTGGCGACTACGCGGTCAACGTCTACCACTACACCAACCCCAGCGCCGGCGCCGTGCCGGTGACGGTGAAGGTCGAGAAGGTCAATCCCAAGCTCTCCGTCATCTATTACGACACCCTGCTGCTGACGAGGAAAGGCGACGAGAAGACCGTGGTACGCTTCACCATGGACAAGGACGGCGCCATCTCCAACGTCAACACCGTGCCCGTGTCGCTGATCCAGGCAGTCCGCAAGTGACCGAGCTACCCATCGCCGGCGGGCTCGCCGTCTTCCTCGTGCTCGCCATCCTGCTGCTGAGCCTCAACCTCGCCTCGCTCTGGAAGTGGTGGATCAAGGCCGGCGCCATCGTGGTGACGTTGGCGGGCATCGTGGTGCTCTATTTCGTCTTCACCGGACTTGCCGGCTGGGCCTCGAACGGCACGATGCCGGAGCGCTTCTCGCTGCTCGCCACCCGCATCGTCGAACCCGACAAGATGACCGGCGCGCCCGGCCACATCTATCTGTGGGTCGAGGAAGTGGACGACCGCCAGATCGTCGTCGGCCCGCCCCGCGCCTTCGAGGTCCCCTACGAGGTCGAGATCGCCACCGACGTCGCCACCGCGCAGGCCAAGCTCGAGGGCGGCGGCAAGGTGCTGGGCGAGTTCGCCGCCACCGGCGCCGAGGAAGCCAACGCGCTCCAGACCGCGCAGGAGCGGGGCTCGGGCGAGGTGGATGCCGGCCCCACCCGGGATGGCCAGTCCACCGGCAGCGGCGAAGGCGCCGAAACCATTGGCGACTCCGGCGCCCTCAGCTTCTCCGACATGCCCCCGGTCGACCTGCCCGACAAGGCCGCGATCCAGCAGATCCAGTGAGCGACGGGCGCAGAGCGTGCCCTCCACCACTGAGACCTCGGTGCCCAACCAGGGTGTAGCCACAACGTCGCGGTGATCCTCCACCGCGACAGCGGGGAGGGGGACCAGCCGAGGCTGGTGGAGGGGGCGTCCAACGCCCCAACCTTCCCTCAGTGCTTGCTCAACGCCTCGGCGGCAAAGGTCAGCGCGTTCTCCACGGCCCGAATCTCCACCACGATCGGCCCGATCCTGGGATCCGCCTCCCACGCCGTGTAGCCCCGCGCCCGCGCCAGTTCCGTCAGCTCCACCGCGCGCCGGCCGACGATATCCGCCGCCGTCCGCGCCTCGCTCAGCGCATCGATCCGCACCGTCTCGGGCGTGCGTGGATTGGAGGCGAGCGTCTGCAGCCGCTTGGCGTTGCTTCGCCACTGGCGCGCGAATTCCTCCGCCCGCTTCAGACGGAAGACCACCTGCGTTTCGCTGAGCCCCTGCCCCTCCATGCCGTCACCTTCGAATCACTCTTGCCGAGAGTCAATTTGGCCCAGCGGATTTGATCGCAATACGACCATCACGCGGCAGGTTTGAGATCGCCCAGCAGCGTCGGCACCAGTTCGCTCACCGTGGGATGCACGTGCATGGTCCGCTTGATCGCCTCGAACCCCACGCCATTGGCCATCGCGTCGATCAGCGAATGCACCACTTCGTCGGCCTCGATGCCGAGCAGCGCCACGCCGAGGATCTCGCCCGTATCCGCATCGGCCACCGCCTTCATGAAGCCGCGCGTCTCGCCGCGCTCGTTGGCGCGTCCTACCCGTGTCATCGGCCGCGTCGCCTTCAGCACCCGGCGGCCCGATTTCAGCGCCTCCGCCTCCGTCATCCCGGCCCGTCCCAGCGGCGGATCGATATAGAGCGCATAGGCCGGCAGCCGGTCCGACACCTTGCGGTCCGCCCCGTCGAGCAGGTTCTGCGACACGATCTCGAAGTCGTTGTAGCTCGTATGCGTGAACGCTCCGCGCCCGTTCACGTCGCCCATCGCGAAGATATGCGGCACGGAGGTCCGAAGCTGGTCGTCGACCTCGATATACCCGCGCTTCCCCTGCCTGACCCCGATCGCCTCCAGTCCCAGTGCTTCCACGTTCGGCGTCCGCCCGATAGCGACGAGCAGGTGGCTCCCATCCACCCGCTGTTCCACCC
>JAEYTN010000388.1 GCA_023433985.1 Pseudomonadota bacterium
CGCCTGCATCGGCCGAACCAGTCCGAGATGATCCAGCGCAAGCTGTTCACGGTGCACAACCACTTCTACGCCTCGCAGAACTACCTCAAGGAATTTGGCGATCCCGGTGCCGTCGAGGATCTCGACAGCCACCGCATCATCTCCTTCGGCGAGCCGGTCCCCTCCTATCTCGGCGACATCAACTACCTCGAGCGCCTCGGCCGCCCGGATTCGTCGCCGCGCCGCGCCGCCATGAAGGTCAATGCCATCTACGGCATGATGCAGGCCGCCCGCGCCGGCATCGGCATCGCCATGCTGCCCGACTATGTCACCGAGGGTGAGGACAACCTGGTCCGCGTCCTCCCCGGCATCGAGCTGCCGGCCTACGAGGCCTATTTCGTCTACCCGCCTGCCCTGAAGAACTCGAAACGCGTCGGCGTCTTCCGCGACTTCCTCGTCGGCAAGGCCCGCGAGTGGCAGTTCTAGCCAGGCGCTGAGGCCGACGAAATCCTTGCCACGCCGGCGGGCGGAGGGAGGACACCCGAATGCTGGTGGAGTGGGCGCTCACCAACTCGGCGCTACTACGCACAATCGCCGGAAACCAATTCGCATCCGCACGTTCCTCCCTTACGGAGGACCGTCCACATGCAAGACATCATGCGCCCCTCGGAGCGCTTCACCCGCATCCTGACCCGTCGCGAAGCCGAGATTTTCGACCTCATCCTCCTGGGCAAGTCCAACAAGGATTGCGCCGACCGGCTCGGCATTTCGGCCCGCACCGTCGAGGTGTTCCGTCGACGCCTTATGATCAAGCTCAAGGCCGAGAACTTCGCCGAGCTGATGTGGCTCGGCATCCTGGGCCAACGCCCTCCCGTCGAATGGGACGCCGATCCGCTGCCCCATCCGCACCGCCGCGGCGCGGAAGTCGCCAATGGCGGCGACCACACGCAGCGCCAGCACTGACCCTACCTGGCCGGGCCACCCGCCCCAGCAGTTGCCCAAGTCCGGCGAACAGTCCGCCGCTGCCGCCCCGCGGCGGCTCTGGCGGCGCCGGCTCGCTCGTTTCCTCGTCGGCCGGCTCGAACAAGCCGTCGAACTGCGAGCTCGTCTCGATCAGGCTATCAGCCAACCGCCTCTCGCGATCCCAGCTCGATCCGTCCCGCCCCTCGGCGAGATCCACCAGCACTGCATGCACGAACCCCATGTGGAACATCGCGTCCTCCGGTCTCGTCGTGCCCGAGTCTATCGCGGTCCCACCATCTGCGCCAACCGCCAACTTGCCCGCCGCGTTAACAACTCCGGTTAGCTATAGCCCCGAACTTGCCTTGCTCCGCCCGGTGCCCACGGTATCTCGTGCACCGATCCTCGAGGGGAACGCACATGATAGAGACGCTTCTCGCCATTTCCGCCTGCGCCTTCCTCGGCTTGGCGCTGACGCTGATCTGGCCCCGCCTGCCCCGCTGGCCCGCGGGCAAGCCCATCTCCGCCCAGGCCCGGCCCCAGCGCGTTCTCCGTCTCGTCGAATCGGCCGCCTCACCACCCGCGCCGGTTCGCGGCCGCGCCCCGGAAGAGTTGATCCGCCGCGGCGCCAACGCCCGCGACGCCCTCGCCCGCGACCTGTCGGCCACCGAGCCGTCTGGCGACCTTCGCGACATTGCCTGAAACGCACGCATTCGACTCCGCCCCGTTCAGACTCCGTTCATCGCCCTGACAGCAGCCGTTCATCTCCCCGGCAGCGACCGTTCATTTCCCGGCCTTCAGCACCCGTTCATCCGCGTGGCACTATCCGGGCCACCCTGTGAAACCGGGGGCTCAATTGCACCACATCGTCCTCTCCGCCGGCCTTTCCCTGGCCCTTGTCGTGCCTGCCGCGGCCCAGCCGGCGATGATCTCACCCGCCCAGGTCGGTGAACTCTTCTGCCTCTCCCGCGTCACCGGCGACATGGGCCCGATCGAAGGGATGCTCACCCCATCCCTCGAGCAAGCCATCGATACCGCCATCGAGAAGGATATCGCCTGGGGTGCCGCCAATCCGGGCGAAAAGCCGCCGCTCGGCGACGGGATCCCTTGGCAGGCCTGGCCCGATTACGCGCCCGACTGCACCGTCGGAGAAGTCGCCAACGCCGCGGCCGACGAGGCGACCGTGCCGATCAGCTACGCCTTCCCCGACGCTCCCGATGCCAATTTCACCGACACGCTCCACGTCACCGAGTCGATAGACGTGCGGCGCAGCATCCCGGTCTGGCGCATCGATAACGTGCAATACGCCACGGGCGGCGACCTCAAGGCCTTCCTCGCCTCGGCATTTTCCAACTAACGGCCGACTTATCCCCGCGCCTCGGCAATCGCCTATGCTGGTCATTCGCCGGCACGGGAATCGATTCCTGGGTTGGCGCACAGTGACGAACGCCGCTTGCAGCACGCCGCACCCCCCATTTGTGGGGCGCCGCCATAAGGTCGCACCGCTCACTTGAACGGATTTAGCGAGCAAAATCATACCCTTGCGAGATATGCAAAAAATGCATGGCCAGCATGACATCGTTCGCATTGATGGGTCAGCACAGTGGACATATATCCCGCGTCGACAGCGGCTGAGCGCATCTCCCTCCTCCTCCTCGCGCTCGCTGTTTGTTCCCTCCTGCAGGCGGCAACGCCTGCTACTAGGCCCCGCTCTCCCCTCGAGCGGGGCCTTGCTTTTTCCACCCTCGGAAATGGAACCGGGCTGCCTGACAATCGTTGCCGTCACGCGGTAGCTCGTCGTCAGCCACCTACGCAAATTGCATAGCTGGCATGTAGTCATCCGCATTGCTGACCAAGCGGTCAAAGTTCATATTGTCAGTGTCGATGTGAGCCGCACCGTATCCTCCTCCCTCGGTTCCGCTCTGCGACACCCGGTTTGAAGTCCTCTCCTCCTCCCTGGACTTCAGGCCACCCGGCAAATGGCGTTTTCCTCCTCCCTCGTCCATTTGCCACTACTTTCGATTTGGATTTCGATCCGATCATTAAGGCTCCATCTTCGGATGGAGCCTCTTTTTTTGCTTTGCGGGCGAGACCGCTCATCGGCTGCGACCTCACGCCACGTCTCCGCTCAGCGCATAGCCCCCCTTCCGAACCAACGTTTGTCCGACTCCGCCCGGCCTTTCATATTCACCCGTGACGAGACGGCGGCCTCTCCTCCTCCCTGGTTTCCGTCTCAGAGATTGCGGCCTCCCTCCTCCCTGGCCGCTTCTCGCTCGGTCGTCGCTTCGGCGACGACCATTCGGGCCTCGCTCATCCCCTCGAGCGAGGCCCTTTTTTCTCCCCCGGCAGCATTGACCCGGCACATCCTGCCCACCGGCCGGCGCCACGGGTCCGAAGCCCCCGAAATCCGCCGCCCTCCCGCTGGCACGCCGCATGCATCGCATCGCGCGCCAGGCCGCGGAGGGCGATTCCATGAGCAGCGTCAGCACCATCGGGAACACCTCCCCGAGCTACGCCCAGATCCTCGCCAACGCCCAGAAGGCCGCGCAGACGACCGCCAATGGCGGCTCGAGGACCGCCACGACCGGCGGTTCCGCCACCAACATCACCCTTTCCGCGGAAGCCCGGGCGGCCCTCGCCTCCATCGAGCGAGACTTCGCCTCGGTTACGACGGACGCCCGGGCCAATCTCGATAAGCTGCTCACCGAACAGAAGCTCACGAGCCCGCTCAAGGATGGCACGCTCGCCGCCGACCTCAGCAGGTTCGATCGCCGCGAACTCTACGCCATCGCCACTAATGCCAGGCAGAGCTTCACCCCCGAGGAGCAGAAGGCCGCGCAACTCGAGTTGCAGAACCGCTTCGACGCGGCGCTGGCCGGCCCGACGGCAGTGAGCCGCGTCACCGGCAGCATCCGGAACCTCTACGAGGCGGCCCTCGCATACTTCGATGCCATGGGCCCCGAGGAGAAGGCCTCCGTGGCCTATTCCGAGCAACGGGCCGCGCTCGAGGACATGCTGGGAAAGCTGAAGACCGACCCGGGCACCTTGCCCTCATCGTCCTCCGACCCGGTCAACCTCTACCTCCAGCGCCTGGCCGAAGGCGAAACCGGCGGGTTGCGCGATTTCGGTGCTGTCGCGTCCGACGCGCGCACCACCCTCGATGCGCAATACGCCACCGGCGGCTCCCGCGCCGACTACCGGGATTTCGACTCCCGCTCGCTCGCCTCGGTGGCCCTGAACGCCGGCGACCGGTTCAATGCCGAGGAAGTCCGTCTGGCCAAGGCCGAGATGCGCGGCCGCTCCGGCAACGCCCTCCTTGCCAGCCTCCGGAACGCCGACGCCGGCAACCCGGCCGCCTTCGCCGAGAACGTCATCTCGCTCTATGGCGCCATGAGCGCCGAGGAGCGCGCCGCCGCCGGCTGGAGCGACAATCTATACGCCGCCGCCGTCGCCAACTACGCCACCGCCAGCAAGCTCACCTCCATGCTGGGCGCCGCCACCGGCGTCTCGGCCTGGGGCGGCACGTCAACGGAGTCGTCGAACTCCATGAGCCTGCTCAGTTACTTGTAGCCGAAGCGGATAGCCCGCCGTCACCGTACTTTCGCGCAGAAGTCCTGGATGCGGCTGACCGCGTCCTGCAACTGCGCGTTGCTCGCCGCGTAGCTCAGCCGCATGTGGCCGCCGAGGCCGAACGCCGTGCCGTGCACCAGCGCCACGCCCGTCTCCTCGAGCAGCGCCAGCACGAAGGCGGCATCGTCGGTCAATGCGCGCGCCCCGCCGGACGTCTTGCCGAGCAGCCGCTGCACCGACGGGAACACGTAGAACGCCCCCTCCGGCGACAGGCAGTCGAGCCCCGTATTGGCGTTGAGCCCGTTCACCACCAGGTCCCGCCGCTCCTGGAAGATGTCGCGCCAGCCCTTGAGGAACTCCTGCGGCCCGTTCAGCGCCTCCACCGCCGCCCACTGCGAGATGGACGAGGGATTGGTCGTCGACTGGCTCTGCAGCTTCAGCATCGCCCCCAGCAGCGGCTTTGGCGCCGTGCAGTAGCCGATGCGCCAGCCCGTCATCGCGTGCGACTTGGAGACGCCGTTCATAGTCAGCGTCCGCTCCTGCAGCGCCGGCTCCACCTGCGCGATGGTCGCAAAGGTGCCACCGTCATAGACCAGCACCTCGTAGATGTCGTCGGTGAGGATATGCACCTGCGGATGCCTGAGCAGCACCCCCGCCAGCCCCTTGAGCTCGGCCGCCGTATAGGCCGCGCCCGTAGGGTTCGAGGGCGTGTTGAGGATCAGCCACTTGGTCCGGGGCGAAATGGCCCGCTCCAGCGCCTCCGGAGTCAGCTTGAACCCCGTCGACGCGTCCGCCACGGCATAGACCGGGTTGGCGTCGCAGAGCCGCACGATCTCGGGATAGCTCACCCAGTACGGCACCGGGATCACCACCTCGTCGCCCGGGTTGAGCGTCGCCAGCAGCGCGTTGAAGATGATCTGCTTGCCCCCCGACGACACGAAGCAGTCGGCGGCCGTCACATTGAGCCCGTTGTCGCGCTTGAACTTCTGCGCCACGGCTTCCTTCAGCTCGGGAATGCCGTCCACGTTGGTGTAGTGCGTCTTGCCGGAGTTGATCGCCCGGATCGCCGCCTCGCGCACATGCTCCGGCGTATCGAAATCCGGCTCGCCGGCCGCGAGCGAGATGACGTCTTTGCCTTCCCGCGCCATGTCTGCGGCCTTGCGCGAAATCGCGACGGTGGCGGAGGGCTGGATGCGGCCGAGCGCATCGGAAAGAAAGGCCATGACGAAACTCCGGATAAACCCGGGCGCCTTGATAGGCCGCGCCGGGTCCGGGAGCAACTGCTACACGCCCATTCCCGGCGTCTTCGCCAGTTGCACGCCCGACACCCGCCAGCCGCGCTCCTCCTCCGTCATCACGTAGATCGCCTCATAGCGCGACAGGTCCTTGCCCGTCAGCGTCACCTGCTGCGCCACCGACGTCGCGTCGATCTCGTGGAACACCCCGAAACTGTGCCCGCTCGATTCCATAATCGGCCCGTAACCCGACCCGATGATGCTGACGAAGAACGCCTCTGCACTCGGAAACGCCGTCTGGAACGGCGCCGCCGCATACTGGAACGCGCCCGGCGCATCCTTAGCCCGGAACGCCTCGATCTGCGCCGTGATCACCGTCTGCCACGGCAGCGCCGCCGGCTCCTGCGCCGCGACCGGCGCGGCCAGCAGCAGCACCGCGAGCACAGCCCGCACCATCACGCCCAACCGACCCATGCGACCTCCTTCAGCCGGCACGCCGACATCCCGCCACAGGATTGCCTTCAAATCGTACCTGCTTGGTCCCGTTAGCAACGAGCAAAACCCGCATTCGCGCGGCCTTCTCACCGCGTTGTGATTTCAGGGAGTTATGCCATGCCAAACCGCAAGCCGCTCTGGGCCGGTCGGCCGCGCGCCGCGACGAGCCGCCTCACCGCCGCCGCAGTCATCGCTTTCTCCCTCACGCTCGTCGCCGCCGGCATCGCCATGCTGATGGGCCTCGTACCGCACCGAATGCTCCCTGCGCTCGATGGCATCGACGCCACCATCCTGCTGCTGTTCGTCCCGCTCTGCGCCCTCACCTTCGCGATTCTCGCCGAGGCCGTCCGCGCCACCCTCAGCGGCAGTTTCCGCGTCGCCCGCCCCCACGCCAACACGCTCGAGCCCTGGCGTCCGGGCCGCGGCGAGGGCTGATCCGGGCGGCGCCCGGTTCGGCGCGCAACGTTCATATTGCAGACAGCTTTGCTGTGAGAGAACTTCGGCCGGGGCCCTCTGTCCCGGCCTTTTTTCTGCACGCCCGTAGTTTCAGCCCGCCGATATCATGCACGGTTCGAGAAACCGCCTGAGGAAACCGCAATGACCTTCCCCCATCTCGCGTCGACGGGCCGCCTGCGCTTGGTCGCGGCGCTTCTGCTCGCCACCACCATCGCCACCGCGGCCAACGCCGAAACCCTGACCGTCCGCGACATCGAGCTGCCCGGCGCGGCGCTCTACAACCTGCAGATTCCCTCCGTCGAAGTCACCGACGGCAACCTCACCGAAACCGAGATCCGCGACCTGTTCCGCATCAC
>JAEYTN010000417.1 GCA_023433985.1 Pseudomonadota bacterium
ATGTATAGCTGAACATATCGATAGTGAACACGAACGGTGGTGACGCTACGCTGTGGATTTGGACTTGGGAAGCAAGGTGCAGCAATGCCCCATATTGGTGTTTCGAAAGTAGCCGCAGTCCAGAACCGTTCTAAGATCGGTTCCAATGTGTGCCCGAATTGCGTGAAAAAACGGGTAGTTAGGAGGGCTTTTCAATGGCTGTGTCTTTGACGGTGAATGGCAAGGCGGTTGAGGTGGATGCCGATCCGCAGACCCCGCTGCTGTGGGCGTTGCGCGACCATCTGGGGATGACGGGTACCAAGTTCGGCTGCGGTATCGCGCAGTGCGGCGCCTGCACGGTGCACATAGACGGGGTGGCGACGCGTTCGTGCCAGTTCCCGCTCGAGGCGGCGGTCGGTACGCAGGTGACGACGATCGAAGGGTTGTCGGAGAGCGGCGACCACCCGCTACAGAAATACTGGGTGGCCAACAACGTGCCGCAGTGCGGCTACTGCCAGTCGGGCATGCTGATGGCCGCGGCCTCGCTGCTCGCCGAGATCCCGAACCCGACGGACGAGGATATCGACAACCACATCACCAATATCTGCCGCTGCGGCACCTATACCCGCGTCCGGGCTGCCATCCACATGGCGGCCGAGGACCTGGCGAAGCAGGCTTGAGGGAGGCGAAGATGAACCAGTTCAAGCCCAATCGCCGTAAATTCCTGGTCGGCTCCATGGCCGTCGGCGGCGCCCTGGTGATCGGCACCCACGCCATGGCGGCGATGGATGGCGAACCGTGGTCCGAGGAAGCCAATCCGACCGGCTCGGCGGATTTCACGCCGTGGCTCAATATCGCGCCCGACGACACGGTGACCGTGCGCGTTACGGCCGTGGACATCGGCAATGGCACGCTCACGCAGATCGCATCCTACATCAAGGAAGAGCTCGATCCGGCGTGGGACAAGATCGTTCCCGAGTACGCCTCGACCAACCGCGACTACCTCGAGAAGAACGTTTATTCGACCCCCGGCGGCGCACTCGCCTACTTCTCGGGCCGCTCGACCGGCCCTGCCCGCATGGACACCTACCTGCAGGTTGCGGCGAGCGCACGCGAGCGTCTGAAGGGCGCCGCGGCGGCGGCCTGGGGCGTTCCGGCCGGCGAGATCGAGATCAAGGAAGGTACGCTCACGCACGCTTCCGGCAAGTCGGCACGGTTCGGCGAGATGGTGGCGGCTGCCGCTGCGATCACGCTCACCGAGGAGCCCAAGCCCAAGGACCGGTCCGAGTGGGTGTGGCTGACCAAGAAGCATCCGGGCAAGGTGCAGCTGCCGCAGATCGCCAACGGTTCGCTGGTCTATGGCATCGACGTGAAGGTCGAGGGCAAGGTCTATGCCGCGCTCCGGCAGTCGCCGGTGATGGGCGGCACGCTGAAGAGCTACGACTTCGAGGCGATCAAGAGCATGCCGGGCGTGCGGGCCGTGGTGGCCGTGAAGCCGGGCGAGAACCTGCCGACCGACCTCAACCCGCCCTTCCCGTTCGGTGTCAATCCGGCGCAGCACGCGGTGGCGGTGATCGCCGACCACTACTGGCAAGCCCGCACCGCGCTCGACGCCCTGCCGATCGAATGGGACGATGGTCCGGGTGCGGAGTGGAAGAGCACTGAGCAGATGGTGCAGGCGGCACTCGACGCGGTGCAGAAGCCCGGCGAGAAGGTCGAGGTCTCCACCGGCGACGTCGAGGCGATCTTCAAGGACGCCAAGAAGGTCGTCGAGGCGGACTACCACACGCCCTATTGCGAACAAGCCCCGCTCGAGCCGCTGAACGGCTGCGCGCTGGTGACCTCGGACCGGGTGGATTTCTGGCATCCGAGCCAGCATTCGCAGGAGGCATTCTTTGTCGCCGCGCATGAAACGAACATGCCGCCCGAAAAGGTGTTCTTCCACCAGACCTATGTCGGTGGCGGCTTCGGCCGGCGCGTGTTCTCGGACGATGCGCGCATGGTGGTGGCGGTAGCCAAGCAGTATCCCGACGTGCCGGTTCACGTCGTGTGGTCCCGCGAGGAAGCGATGCGCCAGGGCCGTTACCGGCCGCTGATGGCGAGCAAGATCAAGGCAGCGCTCGACGACGAGGGGATGCCGGTGGCGTTCCTCGGCCGCATGTCGGGCGGCCCGGGCTTCTTCGCGCTCGGCATGCCGGACACGGCGCTGGCCCAGATCGTGCCGAACGTGCAGATCGAGTCGCAGACGGTGCCGTTCCACATCCTGACCGGCCCGTATCGCGGTCCCGGCTACAACTCGAACGCATTCTTCGTCGAGACCTTCCTCGACGAGTGTGCGGTCGCGGCCGGCATGGACCCGATGGACTACCGCATCAAGCTCTACGGGAAGTGGGGCGACCCCGGCTGGGTGAAGTGCCTCGAGGAAGTGAAGGCGAAGTCGGGCTGGGGCGAAGCCCTGCCGAAGGGCCAGGGCCGCGGCGTCGCCATCGCCAACTGGGGCATGGGCGGCAAGCCCGAGGAAGGCACGACCGTGGCCACCGTGGCCAAGGTCGAGGTCTCGCCCGAAGGCGTGCTGAAGGTGCTGCAGCTCGACGTAGCGTTCGACACGGGCCGCATCCTCAACGAGGACGCGGTGCGGACCGAGCTCGAGGGCGGCACCATGTTCGGCTACAACATGAGCGTGAACGAGGGGCTGAACATCAAGGACGGCCAGATCGTCGAGGGCAACTTCGACGAGTACCCAATGATCCGCATGGCCGACGTGCCGCCGCAGATCAACGTGCACTTCGGCGGGCTCACCGACCACGAGCGCTACTTCGAAATCGGCGAGCCGCCAGTGGGCACGGTCGGCCCCGCCATCGGCAACGCTATCTTCCAGGCCACCGGCAAGCGCTTGCGCTCGACGCCGTTCCGCCTGCACGACCTGAGCTGGAAGGCCTCGTAAGGCTCCACTGCATCAGCGGCCGGCGGCACCACCGCCGGCCTTTCCATTTCTCATCACGGTCAAGGGGGACCCCGTGAAGATTCTTCGCTGGATCGGCATCGTCGTCGTTGTGCTGATCGTCCTGTTCGCGGCGGTGACCTTCTGGCTGCTCAGAACGCCATCGAGTCCGTTCGACAACCAGCCGGCCATCACCGCAGCGGCCTATTCGCTCGAGGAATCGAGCTACGAGGCGCGGCTTTCGGACTGCGTGGCGTGCCACTCGCTGCCGGGCGAGGCGCCGTTCGCCGGCGGCCTCGCGATGGGCAGCCCGCTGGGGGTGATCTACGCGACCAACATCACGCCCGACAAAGAGACCGGCATCGGCAACTACACGCTGGCCGATTTCGATCGCGCGGTGCGTCACGGCGTGGCGAAGGACGGGCACCGGCTTTATCCGGCCATGCCCTACCCCAGCTATGCCAAGCTGACCGACGAGGATGTGAAGAAGCTCTACGATTACTTCATGTTCCAGGTGGAGCCGGTGAACCGGCCGAACCAGGAAAGCGGAATCCCCTCCCCCCTCAATATCCGGTGGCCGCTCGCCTACTGGAACTTCGTGTTCGCGCCGGGCGGCGTATACCAGCCCAAGGCCGACCAGTCGGAGGCGTGGAATCGCGGCGCGTACATCGTGCAGGGGCCGGGGCATTGCGGCAGCTGCCACACGGAACGTGGCCTGGCGTTCAACGAAGTGGCCCTGGACGAGGGAAGCAGCGCGTTCCTCGCCGGCGCCGAGCTCGACGGCTGGCACGCCTCGAACCTGCGCGGCGACAACCGCACGGGCCTCGGGCGGTGGACGGAGGAAGACATCGCGGCACTGCTGAAGGTGGGCCGCAATGCCCACGCCACGGTGTTCGGCTCGATGCTCGAGGCGTTCAACAACTCGACGCAGTTCTTCACCGACGAGGACCTGCTGGCAGTGGGCACCTACCTCAAGTCGCTGCCGGGGGCCAAGAACGAAGGGGACTGGACCTACGACGAGGCCGCGTTCAACGCGGTGAAGGCCAACGACTTCTCGGCCCGTGGTGCGAACCTCTACCTGCAGCAGTGCTCGAGCTGCCATGGCCGCGATGGCCTGGGTCGCGGAGCGCTGCAGCCGCCGCTCGCCGGCAACCCGACGGTGATCGAGCCGAATGCCAGCTCGATCATCAATATCCTGCTCAACGGCGCCGGCCGAATGGTGGTAGCGGGTGTGCCCGACAGCTACCGGATGACGCCGTTCCGCACGCTGATGCGCGACGACCAGATCGCCGACGTCGCGACCTATATCCGGGCGAGCTGGGGCAACAATGCGCCGGCCGTGACCGCCGCCGAGGTGGCGGCGCTGCGGGAGCATACGGACCCGAGCAGCGACCACGTGATCGTGCTGCAGATGCGGTAAGGGTAGCCGCTGGGAACTAGAAAAAGGCCGGCAGGAATGCCGGCCTTTTGTTCGCGCGTAGGAGAAGCTCCTGCCCTGACGTTGGTGCCCTACCCTTTAGTCGGCGTCGGTGACGCGGTCGGCGTAGCCGGTGACGCGAGCGGCGAGGGAGGCTTCCATGAAGTCGTCGAGATCGCCGTCTAGCACCGCCGAGGTGTTGGACGTTTCGTGGCCGGTGCGGAGGTCCTTGACCATCTGGTAGGGCTGCAGAACGTAGGAACGAATCTGGTGTCCCCAACCAATGTCGGTCTTGGCCGCTGCTTCGGCGTTGGCCGCCGCCTCGCGCTTTTCGAGCTCCTGCTCGTAGAGGCGGGCCTTCAGCATGTTCATCGCGGTGGCGCGGTTCTTGTGCTGGCTGCGCTCGGCCTGGCAGGCGACGATGATCCCGGTTGGGATGTGGGTGATGCGGATGGCCGAATCCGTGGTGTTCACGTGCTGGCCGCCGGCGCCCGATGCCCGGTAGGTATCGACCTTGAGGTCGCTCTCGTTGATCTCGATGTTGATGGTATCGTCGACGACCGGGTAGACCCAGGCCGACGAAAAGCTGGTGTGGCGGCGCGCCGCGCTGTCGTAGGGCGAAATGCGGACGAGGCGGTGAACGCCGGAC
>JAEYTN010000439.1 GCA_023433985.1 Pseudomonadota bacterium
CTTCGAGATCGAACTCACCTTCAAGGTGCAGAACGAGAAGGGGCAGGACGTGTTGTTCGGCTCCGTCGGTGGCGGCGGTCGCTATGATGGCCTCGTGAGCCGCTTCCGCTCCGAGCCCGTGCCCGCAACCGGCTTCTCGATCGGCGTGTCCCGTCTCGCCAATGCGCTGAAACTCACCGGCAATCTCGGCGCCAGCGAGCCCTTGGGTCCGGTCGTCGTCCTCGTCCTCGACAAGGATCAGGTCGCCCGCTACCAGGCCATCACCTCGGCGCTCCGCCAGGCCGGCATCCGCGCCGAAATGTTCATGGGCAACACCAGGAACTTCGGCAAGCAGGTCGCCTACGCCGACAAGCGCAACTCGCCTGCCGTCATCATCGAAGGCAGCCAGGAGCGCGAGGCCGGCAAGGTGCAGATCAAGGACCTCATCGTCGGCAAGGAAGTCGCCGCCGGGATCAAGGACAACGCCGAGTACAAGGCCGCGCGTCCCGGCCAGTTCGAGTGCGCCGGCGACCTAGACTCCATCGTCGCCGCCATCTCCGAGCTGCCCGCCGTGGCCGCCTACCTCAGGGCGAACAGTTGAAGTCGGCGTCGGAACGTTATTCGGCGCTGGTGCGGCTCGTCGAGTCGCGCACCGTCACGCGCTCGCAGCCGCCGCTGCTGCTGCCGGCCGGGCCGTATTTCGACCTCGCCGGCGAGGAGTTCGGCCGCAACCTGCTGCTGACCACGACCAATAACGGCGTCGAGTACTGCCTCCGCCCCGACTTTACCCTGCCCATCGCGCAGGACTATATCGAGGAAGGCATGATCGGCACCCCGTCGGCCTTCACCTATCTCGGCCCCATCTTCCGGCAGGAGCGCTCGACGCCGGTGGAGTTCGAACAGGCCGGCCTCGAGCTGCTCGGCCATTCCGATCCCGACCAGGCGCTCGACCAGGTGCTCACCTTCGCGCGCTGGGCCCTCGCCATCTACGACATCACCGCGCCGAACGTCCGGCTCGGCGGCGTCGGCCTGTTCGAGGCCTTCCTGGAGGCCGCCGACGTGCCACCCGCCTGGCGCAGCCGCATCCGCCACCGCTTCGGCCACCCCGAGGCACTGCAGCGCCTGATGGAGCGCCTCACCACCCCCGAGGAGCGGTCCGCCACCGCGCCGTCGCCCGACAGCCGCGACACCGTGATCGAGATCGTCACCGACGCCATGCTCTCGGGCGGCCTCAGCCTCATCGGCAGCCGCACGCCGGAGGAAATCGCCGACCGCTACCTCGAAAAGCAGGCCCTCGATGCCGCACCCGTGCCGTCGGAAACCGTGGCGCTGCTGCAGAACTATCTCGCCATCGCCGATACGGCCGATGCCGCCTTCGACCGCATCGGCGCACTGTGCACCGATGCCGGTTTCGATTTCTCTGAGCCGCTGTTTCAGGTGCGCAACCATGCCGCGCAACTGCAGGCGCTCTCGCCGAGCGCCGAAGTGGTGTTCGACGCCAGCTTCTCGCCGCGGCTCGACTACTATACCGGCATCGTCTTCGAGATGACCGGCTCCGACGGCGCCATCCTCGCCTCGGGCGGAGAATACGACCGCATGCTCGAGCGGCTCGGTTCGCCCGAGCCGGTCAACGCCTCGGGCTGTTCGCTCTGGGTCGATCGGATGCAGCGGGAGGCCGGCGATGAGTGATGGTTCGATCCCCGGCGGCCTCAGCCTCGCCGTACCCTCCAAGGGCCGGCTCGAGGAGCTGACCCGCAAGGCCTTCTCCACCGCGCGCCTCACCATCGCCCGTCCGGGTGGCGCCCGCTCCTATATCGGCTCGATCAAGGACCTGCCGCAGGTCACCGTCCGCTTCTACCCCGCCGCCGAGATCGCCCGCGAGCTGATCCTGGGCGGTGTCGATATGGGCGTTACCGGCACCGACCTGATCCACGAGGCCTCCGAGAACGGCGAGGAGAACGTTCTCTTCGTTCGCGGCCTCGGCTTCGGCGAGGCCGACGTCGTCGTCGCCGTGCCCGACAGCTGGATCGACGTGCAGCAGATGAGCGACCTCGCCGACGTCGCGTCCGATTTCCGCGCCCGCCACGGCCGCTGGCTGCGCGTTGCGACGAAATACGTGAACCTCGCCCGCCGCCACTTCGCCAAGTACGGCATCGCCGAGTACCGCATCGTCGAGTCGGCCGGTGCCACCGAAGCCGCTCCCGCATCGGGTTCCGCCGACCTCATCGTCGATATCACCTCAAGCGGCTCCACCCTCCAGGCCAATCAGCTCCGCGTGCTGGAAGACGGCCTGATCATGAAGTCCGAGGCCAACCTCATCGTGTCGCGCACCGCGGATTGGACGCCCCTGCGCAAAGCCCAGCTCGAGGCCCTGCTCGCCAAGATGGGCGGTGTCCCTCCGGGGATTTCGACGCTGCTGTAGGCGGGGGCGTCCACGTTCACCCCCTGGCGATGAACCCCGCCTTTAGAACTCATCCGGCATAAACCCCCGCATGACCGCGCCCGTCGAGCTCACCATCCTCATGCCCTGCCTCAACGAGGCAGAAACGCTCGCGACGTGCATCCGCAAGGCCCGGGCCTTCCTCGATCGCACCGGCATCGCCGGCGAAGTCCTCATCGCCGACAACGGCTCCACCGACGGCAGCCAGCAGATCGCCGCCGCCGAAGGCGCCCGCGTCGTCCCCGTCCCGCAACGCGGCTACGGCGCGGCCCTGATGGGTGGCATCGACGCCGCCCTAGGTCGCTACGTCATCATGGGTGATGCCGACGACAGCTACGACTTCGCCAACCTCGACGGCTTCGTCGAGCGCCTCCGCGCGGGCGACCAGTTGGTCATGGGCAATCGCTTCAAGGGCGGCATCGCGCCGGGCGCCATGCCGTGGCACCACCGCTACATCGGCAACCCGGTGCTGAGCTTCCTGGGCCGGTTGTTCTTCAAGGCCGTCCCGTCCGATTTCCACTGCGGCCTCCGCGGTTTCGACCGCGACGCCATCCGCGCGCTCCACCTGCGCACCACCGGCATGGAGTTCGCCTCCGAAATGCTGGTCAAGGCTACGCTCTCGGGTCTCCGCGTCTCCGAGGTCCCCACCACGCTCAAGCCCGACGGCCGCTCCCGACCGCCGCATCTGCGCTCCTTCCGCGATGGCTGGCGGCACCTGCGCTTCCTGCTGCTCTTCTCGCCGCGCTGGCTGTTTCTCTATCCGGGTTACCTGTGCCTCGGCGTCGGCCTGTTTCTCGGCGTGCTGCTCTGGCCCGGCCCGCTCAACCTGACGCCCACCGTCCAGATCGACATCCACACCTTCCTCGTCGCCGCCATGCTGGTGCTGGTCGGTTTGCAGTCGATCAGCTTCGCCGTCATCGGCCGCCGCTTCGCCTCGCGCTACGGCTTCATTCCGCCATCGGCCACGTTCGATCGCGTGCTCGAGTTCCTCACCCTCGAGCGCCTGCTGTTGGTCGCTGCATTGCTCATAGTGATCGGGCTCAGCGCCCTGTTCTGGGGTTTCGGCCAGTGGGCCGCACGCGATTTCGGGCCGCTGAACCTCTCGACGACCATGCGCGCCATGATCGTGGCATTGACAACCCTGGTCGCCGGAACACAGTTGGCGCTTACCGCCTTCATGTCCTCGATCATGAACATTCCGCTGATGGAGCGCCGGGTCGAGGGCACGGATCGTTTCCAGGAGGGATTGCAGCCCTTCCCGGTTCGGGGGCGCGAGACCTAGAACCCGCCCGGCCCCGGACCCCTGATGCCACTCGATCCCATGATCCTCGTTGCCCTCGGCCTTGTCGGGGTCGTCGCCGGCTTCGTCGACGCCATCGCCGGGGGAGGGGGGCTCATCGCTGTGCCGGCCCTGCTCACCGCCGGCCTGCCGCCGGTCGCCGCTTTCGCTACCAACAAGGTACAGTCGGCGGTTGGCACCATCATCGCCGCCGCTACCTACTGGCGTCGCGGCTTCGTCGACCTGCGCGCGGTCGGTCCGAGCGTTCTCGCGGCCTTCGGCGGCTCCTTCGCCGGGGCGCTGGTGGTCAAGCAGGTCGATACCACGCTGCTGACCTATATCGTGCCGGTCGCCCTCATCTGCGTGGCCCTTTACTTCACCTTCGCCCCGAAGCTGACCGATGCCGACAGCCGCGCCCGGCTCGATTGGGTCGTCTTCGCACCGGTCATGGGCGGCGTAGTCGGCTTCTACGATGGCCTGCTCGGCCCCGGCACCGGCTCGTTCTTCACGCTCGGCTTCATTGCGTTGTTCGGCCTGGGCGTCACCCGCGCCGCCGCGAACACCAAGTTCGTGAACCTCGCCTCCAACCTGGGGGCGCTGGCCCTGTTCATACCCGCTGGCGATGTCGTCTGGCCCATCGCGCTCGTCATGGCGATCGGTCAGTTCGTCGGCGGCTATCTCGGCGCCCTCACCGGCATCCGCTTCGGCGCCCGCCTGATCAAGCCGCTGGTGGTCATCATCTCGATCGCGCTCGCGGTGCGGCTGCTCGTCTTCCGCTAATCTGTTCGGCAGGCAAAACGAAAGGGCGGCCACATGGACCGCCCTCCCGTTCGTGACCTTCGCGAGAAGATCGAATCTGTTGGCCAGCTGCCGCCGCAGGCGACGGCCGTCGGCCGCCCCGCGGAGGTCCAGCATTCGGGCCGTAGCCCGAATGCGATGCGGACCGTGAGCGAGTACTTGCTAAGGCGTCAGCCTTAGAAGTCCATGCCGCCCATGCCGCCCATGCCGCCGCCGCCCGGCATTGCCGGAGCAGCTTCCTTCGGCACCTCGGCGATCATCGCCTCGGTGGTAATGAGCAGCGAGGCAACCGAAGCGGCGTCCTGCAGCGCGGTGCGAACGACCTTCACCGGGTCGACGACGCCCATGGCGACCATGTCGCCATATTCGCCGGTCTGCGCGTTATAGCCGTAGTTGCCGTTGGCGTTCTCGAGGATCTTGCCGACCACGACCGAGCCTTCATCGCCGGCGTTGTTGGCGATCTGGCGGACCGGCTCCTGGAGAGCGCGCTTCACGAGGTTCACACCGGCCTGCTGGTCGGCGTTCGCACCCTTGACGGTGAGCGAGGCCGAAGCGCGGAGCAGGGCGACGCCGCCGCCCGGGACGATGCCTTCTTCAACCGCGGCGCGGGTCGCGTTCAGCGCGTCGTCGACGCGGTCCTTGCGCTCCTTCACCTCGACTTCGGTCGAGCCGCCGACCTTGATCACCGCAACACCGCCGGCGAGCTTGGCCAGGCGTTCCTGCAGCTTCTCCTTGTCGTAGTCCGACGAGGTCTCTTCGATCTGCGCCTTGATCTGGGCAACACGGCCCTCGATGTCCGACTTCTGACCGGCGCCGTCGACGATCGTGGTGTTCTCCTTGGAGATTTCCACGCGCTTGGCAGTGCCGAGCATGTCGAGGCCGACGTTCTCGAGCTTGATGCCGAGGTCTTCCGAGATCACCTGGCCGCCGGTGAGGATCGCGATGTCCTCGAGCATGGCCTTGCGGCGGTCACCGAAGCCCGGAGCCTTGACGGCAGCGACCTTGAGGCCACC
>JAEYTN010000516.1 GCA_023433985.1 Pseudomonadota bacterium
CCTTCGATATCACGCTCGGGCGGCTGGAGGTGGGTGAGCAGTTGATCGCCAACCGCGGCCAACTCCCCGCCGAGGAGCAGCCCATCCCGGCGCCCGAAACTCTGGTCGAGCCCGATCCTATACCGCAGGGCCTCAGCGATCTCGTTGGTTTCGACGTTGCACCGCTCGACGAGGACAAGCGCGCCGAGTTCGGCATCGCGCCCGAGGCCGAAGGGATCGTCGTTACCGGCGTGAAGGGCGGCAGCGACGCCGACCGCAAGGGCTTCATCCCTGGCCTCCTCGTCACCGAGGTCAACCAGCGCCGTGTCGCGACGGTCGATGAGCTCAACAAGCTGGTCGATCAGGCCAAGGAAGCCGGCCGGCCGGCAGTGCTGTTCAAGGTCGAGGACCCGACCGGCGCCAGCCGCTTCATCGCGATCCGGCTGGGGTAGTCACATCCCCAGCGCGGGGTTCGAAATCCGGTACAGCACGTGCGGCCGCACCTTGTGCCCCGTCGGCACGTCGGGGTGCTGGAAATCCGCGCGCGGATCGTAGGTCATGCCGACCTTCTCCATCACCCGCCGGCTCGGCCAGTTGCCCTCGTAGGTGATGGCAACCACCTCGGGGAGCCCAAGCGGCATCCAGGCATAGTCGAGGAAGGCGCGGGCGCCCTCCGGTGCGTAGCCCTGGCCCCAGAACTCCTTGCCCAACTGCCAACCAATCTCGACCGCGGGGTTGGTGGGGATGACCTGGCGCAGTTCGTCGCGAAACGGCGCCATGCCGAGCATACCCATGAAGGCTCCGTCCTGCTTCCGCTCGACGGCCAGGAAACTGAAGCCGAAATCCTTGAGTCGCTGCTTGGCACGCTCGATGCCGGCGTCAGCGTCGGCGTAAGTGCCGACCGAGGGGAAGAAGCGCCGCACCTCGGGGTCGCCGATGATCGCCGCGTAGGCCTTCTTGTCCGCTTCCTTCCAGGGTCTGAGCACGAGCCGCTCGGTTTCGAGCCTCACCGGACGATGTCCTCTTCCTCATACCCCTGCAGGTAGAGCAGGGCGGTCAGGTCGGCGAAGTCGATGCGGACATCGGCCTCGGCGGCGACGTGCGGCTTGGCGTGCAGAGCAACCCCCAGCCCGGCGGCCTTGATCATGTCGAGGTCGTTGGCGCCGTCGCCCACAGCCATGGTCAGTTCCATGCCGACGCCACGCTCGGCCGCCAACGTCTGCAGGCGGGTCAGTTTGGTCGTCTTGTCGACGATCGGGTCGGCTACGGTGCCGGTCAGCCGCTCACCGTCGAACTCGAGCACGTTTGCGATCGCCTCGTCGAAGCCGATCCGCTTGGCGAAATAGTCGGCGAAGAAGGTGAAGCCGCCCGATACCAGCGAGGTGTAAGCGCCAAACGCCTTCATTGTATGGATCAGTGCCCGCCCCCCCGGTGCCAGCGTAATGCGCTCGCGGCGGATCTCCTCGATCACCTTGCGCTCGAGTCCCTTGATCAAGCCGACGCGCGTGCGCAACGCCTGCTCGAAATCGAGCTCGCCGTTCATCGCCCGGTTGGTGATCTCGGCCACCTGCTCCTTGATCCCGACGGCATCGGCAAGTTCGTCGATGCATTCCTGCTCGATCATGGTCGAGTCCATGTCGGCCACGAGCACCTGCTTCCGCCGGTTGGCCGCCGGGACGAGGGCGGCGTCGACCGGCTTGCCGGCGATCACCTCGCGCGCCGCGATCACGGGATCGGCCGATGTCGGGTCGTGAATCTCACAGGCGATGCGCTGATGCAGCCAGTTGATCTCGCCCCCCGTCTCATGCTGGATCGCCTCGACTAGCCGGCTGTCGAGCACCGTATCAAGCGGGTTGGCGACGAGAACGAGTACCGACGACATATTAGGGAAGGGCCTGCAGATTATGGCGAAAGCCGGGAGAAGCGCGGTGTTGATAGCGGGTCCGACTGCCAGCGGCAAGTCGGCCCTGGCGCTCCGCCTCGCCCGTGAGCGCGACGGCATCATCGTCAACACCGACGCGCTGCAGGTCTACGGCGTCCTGCGCCTGATCACCGCCCGGCCGGGCGATGCGGACCTAGCCGCTGCGCCGCACCTGCTTTACGGCACGGTGCCGCCATCGGTGCGCTTTTCAACCGGCGACTGGGCCCGCGCCGCACAGGCCATGATTGCCGAGTACCCCGATCGCACGCTGATCTTCGCCGGCGGCACCGGGCTCTATTTCGAGAGCCTCGTGAGCGGCTTCGCCGAAATTCCTCATGTGCCGCCTGAAGCGGTGGCCGCAGCCGAGGCCGAAATCGCGGGTCTCGATCGCGAGGCCCGTGGCCGGCTCATCGCTGCCAGGGACCCTGCCATCGCATCCCGGCTGAAGGCGCCCGACCCGCAGCGCGTAACGCGCGCACTTGCTGTGCTCAACGCGACGGGCCGCTCTCTCGCCAGCTTCCAGGATGAGGCGCAACACGGCCTGCTCGACGGTTGGCGGCTCGAGCACTTGCTGCTCGATCCTGATCGCGACCTGTTGCGTGACCGGATCGCCCGCCGGTTCGAAACCATGTTCGCCGAGGGGGCGGTGGAGGAAGTGCGGACGCTGCTCGGGCTCGACCTAGATCCGAGCCTGCCGGCCATGAAGGCGATCGGCGTTCCGGAGATCGCCGCGATGCTCAGGGGCGAGCTGACCGAGTCCGAAGCGATAGAGCGCGCCGTCATCGCCACGCGCCAATATGCCAAGCGTCAGCGGAC
>JAEYTN010000010.1 GCA_023433985.1 Pseudomonadota bacterium
GTATTCCACCGTCCGGATCGTCCCGTCGATCGATTGCGCCGTACCCCGCGCCACCAGCCGCAGCGCCTCGGGCCTGAGCGCCAGCCGCACCTCGCGCCGCTGCAGCTGGCCGAGCACCACCGCCACCTGCTCCGGCGGCGACCATGCCACCCCGCCGATGCTGCGCTCGCCTGCCGGCGTCTGCGCCACCGTCACCAGGTTGGCCGGCGGGCTGCCGACGAAGCTCGCGACGAACGCCGTCCCCGGGTTGGCGTAAATCTCCTCGGCGCTGCCATACTGCTGCACCCGCCCCTCCGACATCACGGCCACCCGGTCGGCCAGCGTCAGCGCCTCGGCCTGGTCGTGCGTCACCATCACCGTGGTGAGCCCGATCCGGTCGTGCAGTTCGCGCAACTCCACCCGCACCGAATTGCGCAACACCGCATCGAGGTTCGAGAGCGGCTCGTCGAGCAGCAGCAGCCGCGGCTTGATCGCAATCGCCCGCGCGATCGCCACCCGCTGCTGCTGTCCGCCCGACAGCTCCGATGGCCGCCGGTCGGCAAACTCGCGCATCCGCACCACGTCCAGCGCCTCGTCCACCATCGCGGCTATGCGCGATTTCTCCACCTTCCGCATTTCGAGCCCGAAGCCGACATTGGCGCGCACGCTCATATGCGGGAACAGCGCGTAGTTCTGGAACACCAGCCCGATATCGCGCTGCCACGCCGGCAGCTCGGTGATCTCCCGCCCGTCGAGCACCAGCCGCCCGCCATTGGCCTCCAGCAGCCCGGCAATGATCCTCAGCAGCGTCGTCTTCCCGCAGCCCGATGGCCCCAGCAGCGCCAGGAACTCGCCGCGTTCGAGCCCCAGCGTCACCTCGTCCAGCGCCCGGGTCCGCCCGTAGCTCTTTCCGATCGCCTCGATCGACAGGTAGCTCATCGCCCGTCCGCCTCCGCCAGCCGCCTGAGGGCAGTGAGCCCCACGCGGATCGCCTCCTTGTGCCCGGCGCCGGAGCGATGGGGCTCGCCCGTCACCACGTTGTCGCCCACCGAGCAGACCGAACCGCCCCGCCGCCCGTAGAGGCGGCACAGCGTCAGGATCGCCGACGTCTCCCGGTCCGTGCCCAGGATGCCGGCGAGCCGCCAGTAGTCGATCAGTCCCGCATGCTCTTCCTGCAGGTAGCCGCCCGGCCCCGGCCGTCCCCAGCCGGTATATTCGCTGTCGCCCGAGCGGATGATCCCCACATGATGCGGCGCCCCGATCTCGCGCGCCGCCTCGGCGAGCAGGCTCGTCAGCACATGGTCGGCCACCGCTGGGTATTCCGCCCGCACATGCGCCTTGCTCATCCCCTCGTCGCGCACCGCGCCGATGCTGATGAGGAGGTCGCCGACCTTCACCTTCTCCGCCCACGCCCCACAACCGCCGATGCGCAGCACCGCCGTGCAGTCGGTGAAGTTGAACAGGTCCATCAGCGCCAGCTCCGCCTCCGGCGCACCGCTGCCGCCCGACACGACGCTGACCGGCACGCCCTCGAATGTCCCCGTCACCGTCGTGAACAACCCCGTCTGCGCCACCACCTCGGCATCCTGGAGAAACGACGCGATGTCGCCGCCCTGCGCGCCCGCCTCCACCGTCAACGGGTCGCGCACGGTGAGCACGACATAGGGCGCGACGCTCTCGCGTCGGAACCCGGTCAACGTCGGCACGCCGTCGCGCACGAATTGCGGCATGGTCGCCGCATAGGGGGAGGACGCCACGGTCACACTCTCCTCGACCACTTGAACAGAACTTCGCCCACCAGCACCACCAGCAGGATCGAGCCGATGATCATCGCGCCGATGGCGAGCGTGATCGGGTCGATCCCCTGCCCTCGCAGCTGCGAATAGAGCCGCACCGGGAAGGTGATCCAGCTCGATCCGGCGATGAAGGTCGACACCACCACGTCGTTGAACGAGACGAGGAACGAGAACGCCGCGCTCGTCAGCAGCCCCGGCAGCGCGATCGGCAGCGTGATCCGCGCGAACGCCGTCAGCGGCGGCGCGCCGAGGCTCTTGGCTGCCGCCTCGAGGTTGGGATCGATCTGCCCGAGCGTCGCGATCATGATCCGCGCCGTGTAGGGCAGCGTGATCGTCGCATGCGCGAGGATCAGTCCGCCCAGCGAGCCCGACACCCCGAGCCGCGCGTAGATCTGCAGCAGCGCAATCGCCCACACGATCAGCGGCAGTGTCAGCGGCGCCAGCAGCAGCAGTTCGATCGCCAGCTTGTTGCTGATGTTGCTGCGCACGATCGCCAGCGCCGCCAGCGTGCCGATCACGAGCGCGATCAGTGTCGCCGCCAGCGCCAGCACCGTGCTGTTGAACAGCGAGCGCTGGTACTCGGCGCTCGCGAACGCCGCCTCGAACCACCTCAGCGACAACACCCGCGGCGGGAAGCGGAAGAACTTGCCGTCGTCAAAGGCCGAAAAGATCAGCACCGCTATCGGCGACATCAGGAACACCACGACGGCGATGACGAACAGCGTCCAGCCGACGAGTTTCAGCGGCGAGGCCCTCATGCGGCAATCCTCCCGCGCGCCAGCCGCTGCAGTTGCCACGCGACGAGCCCGATCACGGCGAGCATCAGCAGCATCACCACCGCCAGCGCGGAGGCGATCGGCCAGTCGAGCACCAGCGAGGCCTGCTGGTAGGCCATGGTGGCAAAGGTCGCGACCTTGCCCTGCCCCAGGATTTGCGGCGTGACGAACGAGGTGAGCGCGGCGCAGAATACCAGGAGCGATCCGGCGATGATCCCCGGCATGGCGAGCGGCAGCAGCACCCGGCGCCATACATGCACGCGCGAGGCGCCCAGCGACATCGCCGCGTCCTCGAAGTCCGCCGGCAGCCGGTCGAGCACCGTCACCAGCGGCAGCACCATCAAGGGCAGGAAGGACTGCACGAGCCCGATCAGGATGCCCGTGGCATTGCCGAGCAACTCCACCGACGAGCTGATCAGCCCCAGCGACTTCAGCACGCCGTTCACCACCCCCAGCGGCGACAGCAGGTTCACCAGCCCCAGCGTCGGCAGCAGCGCGCCGCTCACCAGCGGCGCCAGCATCAGCGCCATCAGCAGCCCGCGGAACTGCCCGGCGCGCTTGACGATGAAATAGGCGGCCGGCAGCCCCAGCAGCAGGCTGAGCGCCGTCGCCAGCACGCTGAGCCAGATCGTGGTCCCCAGCCCGCGCAGGTAGAAATCGTCCGAGAAGATGCGGATGTAGTTTTCGAGCGTGAAGCTCGTGTCGACGATCAGCGAGCCCGGCGGCTGCGACCAGAAGCCCATCAGCACCAGAAGGCCGAACGGCACGAGGAACACGAGGCCCACCAGCAACGCCGCCGGCGCGAGCATCAGATAGGCGATCTGTCGGCTGAGCATGGGCAGGACCTGCGGGGAGAAGTCCTCGCGCACCCCCGGGGGCGCGCGAGGTCATGATATTCGGGTCGTGAACTTACTGCCCGAGGATTTCCTTGTTCCAGCGCGTCGTCCACTCGGCGCGCTGCTCGATCAGGAACGGCCAGTCGAGCTGCACGAGGCTTTCGACTTCCTCGGGCTTGTCGATCGTGTCGGCCGAAGCCTGCTCGGACAGCGCAACCTTGGAGTTGGTCGGGCCGAAGAACAGCTCGTTGGCGTACGCCGTCTGGTTCTCGACGCCGATGGCGAGGTCGATGAACATCGCCGCCAGCTCGGGGTTCGGGCTGTTCGCCACCTGGCAGACCATGTCGCGCACCAGCACCGGGCCGGGGTCCTTCGGGAACGAGAAGCCGATCTCCGGCCAGGCCTTGAGGCCAGCCAGCACATAGCCCGAAATCATCGGCGCAGCGGCGACTTCGCCGGCATCCATCAGCGCGAACACTTCGTCGAGGCCGGTATAGCTGAGCTTGGGGGCGCCGAGCTCCGCCAGCTTGCCGAACGCGGCGTCCGCGTCATGCTCGTCCTTGCCGGCGAGCCGTGCCGCCACGGCCAGGATGCCGTCGCCCTCCGAGCCCGGATACTGGGCGAGCGCGATCTTGCCCTTGTATTCCGGCTTCCACAGGTCCGCCCATTCCGGTGGCGTCTCGAACATGGACTTGTTGTAGGCGATGCCGAGG
>JAEYTN010000068.1 GCA_023433985.1 Pseudomonadota bacterium
GCACCGGAATGGCCCGCCCCAGCGAGTGGATTTCCCCCGGCTCGCCCGCCACCCCGCCGGTGAGCCGCAGCCACAGCCGGTCCATCTCGGCATCGACCTCCGGGCCGGCCCCGAAATGGTAGACCTCCTCGCCCTCGAACTTCAGCCGCCGGTAGTCGGTCGGCCCGTCGAGCATCACCACATCCGCGCGCTGCTTCAGCTCGGCGATGAAGGGCAGCACGAGCTGTCGGTTGAGCCCGTTCTCGTAGAGGTCGTCGGGCAAGGTGTTCGAGGTCGCGACCACCGTCACCCCGCCGGCCCAGAGCTGCCCGAAGAGCCGCCCCAGCAGCATGGCGTTGGTGATGTCCTGCACCTGGAACTCGTCGAGGCAGAGCAGCCGCACCTCATCGAGCAGCGGCCGCGTCACGGCCGCCACCGGGTCGGCATTGCCGCGCCCCTTCCAGCCCTTGCGGAACTCGGTGATGGCCGCATGCATCTCGTCCATGAACTCATGGAAGTGCACGCGGCGCTTCTTCTCGATGGGAACATGCTGGAAGAACAGGTCCATCAGCATGGTCTTGCCACGCCCCACCTGTCCCACGAGATAGGCGCCCCGCACCGGCTGCGGCTCGCCGGCGAACAGCCCGCGCAAGCCGCCCGGGCGCTCGCGCGACAACTCCACCGTCACCCGGTCGAGCTCGCGCGCCGCCGAAAATTGCAGGGGGTCGCGCTGCAGCACGCCGTTCCCGACCAGCGTCTCCAGAGCGTCGGTGACTGGACTGCCTGCGGGCCCCCGCCGCCGGCTACTCACCCCTTATCCGACCATCGAGATGCCCTGGCCGCCCGCCAGGGTGCCGATGAAGCGGTTGCCCGAAAGCAGCAGGTTGGCGACGATGTCGCCGTTCTCGTCGAACAGCTGCACCTGGTTGCCGGCGAGCTGCCAGCTGGCCACCACCTTGAGCCCGTTGAGCCCGCAGCCCGGCGTCGAGGCGCGATAGCGGCTGGTGCCTGCCTTAGCGGTGTAGGTGAGGTTGAGCTTGCACTGCTCGGCGCCCGACACGATGGTCCAGCCGCCCAGCAGCTTCTCGATCGTCAGCCCACCCGTAAGGTCGCGGCCCGGCGTCTGCGGCACCGAGCCCACGGCGTCGAGCGAGACGAAATTCGTGTCGGCGCTGGCGACCGTGAGCGGGTTGCCGAACTGGTCGGTCACCCCCGGCTGCGGCGTCATCGTGCCCGTGCCGCCCGAGGCCTGCAGCGACGGGTTCAGCGAGGCGGGCGCGTTGAGGTCGGTCGGCTGCCCCGGCGCCACCAGCGTGTTGGTCGCCACCGGCTGCCCGTTGGCGCCGATGGCCGGCAGGTTGGAACTCACCACCGGCGTGTTCTGGATCGGCGTGATGTTCTCGGCATAGGCGGAGCTGCTGCCCGGCCCCCCGCTCGAGGCACAGCCCGACAGCGTCAGTGCCAAACCGGTCAGCACTGCAAGGGACACACCCCCGCGTCGCGACATCGTCATCAATGGAAGCTCCGTACCAGCCCAGACAGAGAAGTTAATGAAAACTTGCGGCGGCATATAGCCGACAGGTCCGCCCGCGCACAACCGCGAACGCCAGTTCCCCCTCTGATCGCCCAATGTGGCCATGATGGGGCGATTTTCACGGGGGTAAACCCATAGCGGCCGCACCGCCACGGGTGAGTCATTGTGGGACAGATGAAGGGTCCGCATCGCCGAGCCCGCCTACCGCCCCGTCATCTCCTTCACCAGCGCCTCGGCAAGCACCTTGCCGTCGCCCGCCTCTTCTTCCGGCAGTTCGATGGGTATGCCCTTGAGCCCGTATACGCCCGACAGCCCCGGCAGGCCGTGTTCCGCCCCCTCCCGCGGATGGAAGCCGTGCGCCCTCAGCGCTGCCATCAGCACGCGGGCGACGGCCGGATCCTCCACAGTGGCGACGGTTTCGAACACGGCCTATGCCAGCTCCCGGGTCACCATCATCTTCTTGATCTCGGCGATGGCCTTGGCCGGGTTCAGCCCCTTAGGGCACACCTTCGCGCAGCTCATGATGGTGTGGCAGCGATAGAGCTTGAACGGGTCCTCGAGGTTGTCGAGCCGCTCGGAGGTTGCCTCGTCGCGGCTGTCGATGAGCCAGCGATAGGCCTGCAGCAGCACGGCGGGGCCGAGATATTTCTCGCCGTTCCACCAGTAGGAGGGGCACGAGGTCGAGCAGCAGGCGCACAGGATGCACTCGTAGAGCCCGTCGAGCTTCTCGCGGTCCGGCTTCGATTGCAGCCACTCCTTGTCCGGCGTCGGCGAGGTGGTCTTGAGCCACGGCTCGATCGAGCGGTGCTGCTCGTAGAAGGTCGAGAGGTCGGGCACCAGGTCCTTGATCACCGGCATGTGCGGCAGCGGATAGACCGAGACGTGACCCTCGATCTCGTCCATGCCCTTGGTGCAGGCCAGCGTGTTGGCGCCCGCGATGTTCATCGAGCACGAGCCGCAGATGCCCTCGCGGCACGAGCGGCGAGCGTCAGCGTCGGGTCGACCTTGTTCTTGATCCATAGCAGCGCGTCGAGCACCATCGGCCCGCAATCATCGAGGTCGACGAAATAGGTATCGAGCCGCGGGTTCTGCCCGCTGTCCGGGTCGTAGCGATAGATGCGGTATTCCTTGAGCCGCGTCGCGCCGGCCGGCTTCGGCCAGGTCTTGCCCGGCATGATCCGCGAGTTCTTGGGAAGCGTCAGCTCGGCCATCGTTTTCGTCCTAGGAAGTAATCTTGCACGTCTTGAGGGCCGCGCCCATGGCGTTGGTCACCGCCATCACGTCGTTGGCGCTCAGGTTCCCGATGATCTGCGGGTCGAACAGCTTGCCGGGGTTGGTCTGCGCCGCCGCCGCCACCGTCATCTGCTCGGGCTTGAGCTTGCTCTGCAGCTCTTTGGCGTAGCACTCGCAGCTCGAAGCCGTAGTGCCCGGCACCTTGCCGCAGGCGTCAGCCACGGCTTTTGCCTCCCCGTTGAGCCCGCCGAGCGAGCAGCCGGCGAGAAACGTGGTGGCGAGCAGGACGGCGGGCAGCAGCGACTTCATCTTTGCCTCAATAGTTCGGCTTGCAGACCTGGTTGGAGCGGGCGACGTAGTCGTTATACGTCTTGTAGCTGCTCTCGGGTGGCGACTTGCCCTTCATCGACGCGATGACCAGCGCCATGAACTCCCCGTCGATCAGCTGCATCGCGGCATCCGCCTTGCAGGTGCAGAGCTCCACATTCTGCGAGATACCCACGCAGGTGTTGTAGAACTCCGCCTTCTGCGCCTCGGTCGGCGCCGCCGCCAGCGCCGGCCCGGCCATGATCCCGACCGCCACCAGCGCCATCAAACCCGTCTTCATCGTCACCCCTTTACCGCAGCTCCTTGCGGATCATCAGCTTCAGCCCCGACCACACGTCGGAAACCGCCGCCACCTTGATATCCACCAACCCGATCGGCAGCACGACCTCGCGGATCACGTCTTCCGTGATGTCGGTCGGCACCTTCGATGCCTTCTTCGGCCACGACACCCAGATGATCCCGTCCCGGTCGATGGCGTCCATCAACGGCTTCGCGTTGGCCTCGAGCACCGCCCGCGAAGCCGTGAACCCTTGCACGAAGTCCCAGCCGGGGTCGCCGACGGCCCAGTCGTCCCAATCCGACTGCGCCACTTCGCGGTAATCCCGCGCGCTGGCCAGCTCGTCCAGCTCCCGCGGGAGCCCGACGAAAAGCACCCGCTGCCCATCCTTCAGCCCCAGCTTCTGCGCCAGCGGCGTACCGGAGTAACCGAGGGCGGTGCTCATGCGGGTGCTTCTTCCCCGAAATCGTGCAGCCAGTCGCCACGTCCCGAGCGTGTCACCCGTTTGCGGAGTTCCAGGTCGTGGGTCGCGAACCGCGCACCGTGTTCCTCGGTAAGTGCCAGATACACGCAGTCATAAACTGGATGGCTGAGCGACTGCGCAAGTTCGAGGGCTCTAGCTACCAGTTTGTGACTCATCGAGCGAACATCGACCTGCCGTGAAACATATTCGAGCCCGTCAACAGCTTGCGCCGAGCTCATCAGTTGGCCAGCGAGCTTCTTGCGAAACACGTTGGCGACCTCCACGAGCAGCAGTTCGGGGGCAATCAGGTCCCGGCGATCCAGCAGAGTTTCCGAGAGGCTTGTCGAGGCCTCCGGAACCACCCATTGAACGGCAACTGATGCGTCGACGACGATCACCGATCCCGATCTTCTCTGATGAGCGCTACGCTGTCGGTCTGCACTGCTCCCTTTGGTGTCATGGCGCGGATTTCACGTGCCCGACGTATGGCCTCGGCAGGATTCATCCGCGCATTCGCCGCGACACGATCCGCGACGATCGCGCGAGCCTCTTCGTCTATCGATCGGCCATGCGCCTGAGCCAACCGGCTCAATGCGTCGAGTGCGGCGTCGTCGAGTTCGATGGTGATCTTGTCGTCCATGTTCGCCTCCAGCGCCGGAGAACCATCCGATCCTAATACACCCGCGCCTTCGGGGCGATCTTCTTGAGGCTGATGCCGCCTTCGCTCTCGGGCGTCAGCGGGTCGACATGCACCGGGCGGTAGCCCAGCGAGACCTTGCCCGTCGCCGTGTCGATCCAGCTCAGCGTGTGCTTGCGCCACTCGACGTCGTCGCGATTGGGGAAATCCTCGCGGGCGTGCGCGCCGCGGCTTTCGTGCCTGGCTTCGGCGGAAACCACGGTCGTCGCCGCGCAGGCCATCAGGTTCTCGAGTTCGAGCGTCTCGACCAGGTCGGAGTTCCAGATCATCGAGCGGTCCGAAACCTTGAGATCGTCGAGCGCCCCCCACAGCGTCGAAATGCGCTCGACACCCGACTTCAGCGTCTCGGAGGTGCGGAACACGGCGGCGTCTTCCTGCATGATCTTCTGCATCTTCTCGCGGACGACGGCGGTCGGCGAGCCGCCCGAAGCGTGGCGCAGGCGATCGAAGCGGGCGAGGATGCGATCATCCTCGGACTTGATGGCGGCCGGAAC
>JAEYTN010000112.1 GCA_023433985.1 Pseudomonadota bacterium
CGGGCGGCCGACACCTCCACCCTCATCGGCACCCTGCCCTTCGGCGTCGCCTGCTGGAACGCGGAAGCCCGCCTTGTCGCCGCCAACGAGCGCTTCGCCGACCGCCTTCGCGTGACGCCGGACATGCTGCCGCCCGGGGCTGCCTATCACGAGGTGATCAAGCAGCTCAGCGTCGACGGCTCGATGCAGCCGGTGCGCGAGGACTGGCAAAACCGACTGCTGGAACTCCATCGCGAGGACGGCTCGACCCTCCTTATCGAGGAGCGCCCGCTCGGGGCCGGCGGCTTCGTCACGCTGGTGATGGACGTCACCGAGAGCCGCCGTACCAACCAGCTCCTCAGCTCTATCCGCGAGGAGCAGCGCCAGCTCGCCCGCCGCTACCATGAGGAGAAGATCCGCGCCGAGGCCGCCAGCCGGGCCAAGACCAGCTTCCTCGCGCATCTGAGCCACGACATCCGCACGCCGCTCAACCACATCATCGGCTTCGCCGATATGCTGCGGCAGCAGCCCTACGGACCGCTCGGCGACAGCCGCTACCTCAACTACATCGACGCCGTGAAAGGCTCGGGCGAAAGGCTGCTGGGCTTCTTCGCCAACATCCTCGAACTGGCGGAGCTCGAAGGCGGCCGGCGCGAGCTGAAGCGCGACCGCTTCACCGCCGACGAGTTGCTGGTCACGGTGCTCCGCCGCTTCTCGACGCAGGCGCAGCGGGCCGGCATCACCATGGGGCTCGGCAGCGCCTGCGAGGCGATCCTCACCGCCGACCGCTTCGCGCTCGAACGCATGGTCGCAAACCTCATCGAGAACGCCATCCGCTTTACCCCGCGCGGCGGCAAAGTCACCCTCGCCGCCTATGCCGCGCAGGATGGGGTGGTGCTGGAAATCACCGACACGGGCATCGGCATGAGCCCCGAACGCCTCGAGTCGCTCTCCCAGCCCTTCGTCTTCGGCGACGCCGCCCTCACCCGCGACCGCAGCGGTGCCGGCCTCGGGGTCGCCATCAGCCGCGCCATCGCCGAACTCAGCGGCGGCCGCCTCGCCATCGACAGCCGCCAGGGCCTGGGCACCACGGTGGCCGTATCGCTGCCGCTGCTGGCGGAGGAAGAGGCGCGGGCGGCTTAGAAGACGCGGATCGGGCCCGGATAGTCGGCGAGCATTCGGTCGGCCGTCAACAGTTCGACACCCTCGACAATTGCTTGAGCAACCAGCAGGCGGTCGAACGGGTCGCGGTGCAGGTTGGGAAGGGCAGCCACCGCCACGGCGTGCTCACCGAGAACGGGCAGCTCGGTATACTGATCCTCGAGCAGCCGGCGCCTGATGATGCTGGGTTCGGACTGGAAGTCATCCCGCCCCAGAGAATGCTTGATCGATATCTCCCAGAGACTGGCCGTGCTGAAGAGCAGCTCAAAGCTCTCGTCCAGGATGATCGCGGCCACTTCACGTGGCAGCCTTGCCGGAGCACCGAACGCCCACAGCAGGAGATGGGTATCGAGAAGCGCCCGCATTACTTCCCGTAGAACATCTCGGCGATCTCATCCTCGAACATCCGGTCGAAGTCGTCCGGCACCTTGATCTGGCCCTCCAGGCCCCCTAGCCGCCGCTTGAGCTTGCGCGCGTTGTCGAGGGGCACAAGGCGCGCCACCGGCTTTCCAGCCCGAGAGATAATCAGCGTCTCACCCTTCTCTGCCCGTTCTATCAGCCGCGAGAAATGGGTCTTCGCCTCGTGGATGTTGACAGTCGCGGTCATCGCGCACTCCTCTGACTTAGTCCACTGAACTTAGTCCATCTGACAGGCACTTTCAACCAAGCCCCCGCGCCTTGGCGTACCACGCCTCCGCCGCCGCGCTGACTTCCGCCGCCATCTCCCTGACGTCGCTGGCCAGCCGCTCGAAGTTGGGCGCGTTGGTGCGTTGCGCCAGCAGTTCGCGAAAGGCGTCGGTCCAGCCTTCATCCTTGAAGGGGTCGGCGAGGGCCGCGCTCATGACCTGCAGGATGGTGGAGTAGACCCCGTGGATTTCCGCCAACCGTTCGCCGGTGGGGACGAGGCCGGTTTCGCCGAGACGGCGGAGAACTTCCTCCGTAGGCGCCTGCGGCGCCGCCACCGTGTCGCGCGCCACAAGTTGCGCCGACTGGGCGATGAATTCGAGGTCGACGAGGCCGCCGGTGGCCAGCTTCAGGTCGAAGGCGTGGCGCGGCGGACGTTCCTTTGCCATCAGCGCGCGCATCGAGACGACGTCGTCGACGGTCTTGGCTACGTCGCGGGGCCGCGACAGGATCTCGGCGATGGCGGCATCGATCTTGCCCCCCAGCTCGCCGTCCGCCTGCACCACGCGGGCGCGGCTCAGGGCGAGGTGCTCCCAGGTCCAGGCGCTTTCGTGGTGGTACTGGATGAAGCCCGCGAGCCGCGTCGCCAGCGGGCCGGCATTGCCCGAAGGCCGGAGGCGCATGTCGACCTCGTAGAGCACGCCCTCGGAGGTTGGAGCGCTCACCGCCGCGATCAGGCGCTGAGTCAGCCGCGCGTAATACTGGCTTGCCGCCAAAGGCTTTTCGCCGTTCGACTCGTCGGCGCCATCGAGCTCGTAGAGCATGATGAAATCGAGGTCGGATTTCGCCGTCATCTCGCGGCTCGCCATCTTGCCGAAGGCGAGCAGTGCCGCACCGGCGCCCGGTATCACGCCATGGCGCTTCTCGAACTCGCGCCGCACCGCCTCGTACAGCTTGATCAGCAGCGCCTCGGCTAATGTGGTGAACTGCTCCCCGGCGCGCCGGGCATCGAGCGAACCCGCCAGGAGGCCCGCGGCGATCAGGAACAGCTGCTCCTGCCCGAGGATGCGGGCCCGGTCGATCACGTCCTGATAGTCGCGCGCGTCGGCAAAGAAGCCCTCGATCTTGTCGAGCAGCACCTCGCGACGGCGCACCTGGTCGGCGAAAGCCGGATCGATCAGCGCATCCATCACATGGGCGCGGTGGATCACCGCGTCGGCCATGCGCGGCGCCGAGGCCATCAGCGCCACCAGCAGGCTGCGGAGGTTCTCGTGGTTCCTGAGCAGCGAGAAGAGCTGCACCCCCGAGGGCAGCCGCGACAGGAAATCGTCGAAGCGGCGGAGCGCGTCGTCGGGGTTGCCGGCCTCGGAGATGGTCTTGAGCAGGGCGGGCAGCAGCTCGGTGAGGTGGGCGCGGGCAGCGGCGGCGCGGGTCGCGGCATAGCTGCCATAGTGCCACTTCTTCACCGTGGCGATGGCTTTCGAGGGCTCCCTGAAGCCCATGCCGCTCAGCGTCTCGACCGTATCCGGATCGTCGTCGGTGCCGGTGAAGACGAGGCTGCCGGTGCCGCTCCCCAGCGTCTCGCCTTCGGTGAAGAGGTCGGCATAGTAGCCGACAACCAGATTCAACGCGGCGCGGTAAGTGCTTTCAAACGCTGGCAGATATTCCTGCCCCATGAGCGTCGCGATCACCCCGATGCCGGCGTCGGTCTCGGGCATCGTCTGGGTCTGCTCGTCGCGCAGCATCTGCAGCCGGTTCTCGACGGCGCGCAGGAACCAGTAGGTGCGCGTCAGGTCGTCGGCGGCCTGCCGGGTGATCCAGTTGGCCCTGGCGAGCGCCCCCAGCGCCTCGGCCGTGGGCCGCACCCGCAGCGACAGGTCACGGCCGCCGGCGATCAGCTGCTGGGTCTGGGTGAAGAATTCGATCTCGCGGATGCCGCCGAGCCCGAGCTTGACGTTGTGGCCCTCCACCCGCACGTCGCCGACGTTCTTGGCGATGTTGATCTGCCGCTTCATCGCCTGGATATCCGCGATGGTGGCGAAGTCGAGGTGCTTGCGCCAGACATAGGGCGCCAGCTCCCTGAGGAACGCCTCGCCCACGGCGCGATCGCCGGCGCAGGGGCGCGCCTTGATCCAGGCGGCACGCTCCCAGTTCTGGCCGCGGGATTCGTAGTAGGTGAGCGCCGCCTCGACCGGCAGGGCAACCGGCGTCGCGCCGGGGTCCGGCCGGAGCCTGAGGTCGGTGCGGAAGACGTAGCCGTGCTCGGTGCGGTCCTGCATCAGGCCAGCGAGCCGCTGCACGATGCGGCTCATCAGCTTGGTCTCCTCGCCCGGCTCGGTGGCCGAGCACTTCTCCGGATCGAAGAAGGCGACGATGTCGATGTCGCTCGAATAGTTCAGCTCGCGCCCGCCATGCTTGCCGAGCGCGAAGAGCCCCAGGCCCGACTCGGCGGCGGTGCCGTTGCGCACCAGGCCGCGTGCCGCGGCGAGGCGCATCAGCACATCGAGGCCGGCATCGAGGGCGAAGTCCGCGAGGTCGGAGAGCGCGGCGGTCGATTGCGCCGTGGTCCACTTGCCCTCGACCTCCGACACCGCGGCGAGGAGCGCGACCCGCCCCTTGGCGATGCGCAGTTCGCGGGCGATCTCGGCTTCGTCGGTCGCGTTCTCACCCGCCCGCTTCACGCCCAGCAGCACGGTCTGCAGCGCGGTGTCGGGCGAGATGGCGCGGCTCGCCGCGAACCAGTCGGCGTGCCGCTCGGCCAGTCCGGCGAGGTAAGGCGCGGCATCGAACAGCGTTTCGAGCGTGAGCGGGGGCGAGGCCATGAGGAAAACCGATAGCGGCGGGCTTGCAACTGAGCAAGGAAACTACGGGACAGCACGCATTTGTTCCCTTTTCAGGATCAAGCCTTTGGGTATCTTCCGCCCGGCCCGAACTTCCATGAGCGTCCCCATGACATTGCGCCTTGCCGCCGTTTGCCTCGCCTTCGTCGCTGCCGTAACGCCCGTCGCCGCCGCCCAGTTGGGCGGCATGGGCGCGCAGATCTTCGGAAACGGCTTCAACTTCTCCAAAGCCAACCTCGAGAAGGCCCCGATCAAGCAGATCGCGGCGGGCAAGCTCGGCATTACGCTGCAACGCACCAAGCTCAAGGATGTGCAGAAGGCGTTCGGCGGCACGCTGCAGACCGCCGGCGAAGGCGCCTCCCGCGCCGACTGGCTCTGCTACGCCGCCGACGGCGCCAACACCTGGTTCATCTCCAATGCTCTGGGCGGCTACGAGTTCGTGATGATGGTAGCGGCCGAGGCAGGGCCCGCCGCGAAGGGCTGCGACGCTGCGCCGACGGGCTTCACCACCCCCGATTTCGGCATTCCCGGGCTCGGGGCCTCGACCGCCGACCTCAAGGCGACGTTCGGCGCCGCGTCGGGCAACAAACTCGCCTACCGGAACGACCGGCCGGGCGGCTACACCAACGTGGCGCAGTATATCGGCTACGTGCTGAAGGGCGGGAAAGTGGCCGGCATCGGGGTTGGCGAGACTTCGGTGCAAACCGAGCATTGAGGGCCACCTACGGCTGAGCACCCCCTCCACCACGCTACGCGTGGTCCCCCTCCCGCCGCTTCGCGGCGGAGGAGCACCGCGACGTCGGTGTTTTGCCACTGCTTGTGGGGCGCTGCCCTCGGATTGCTCCTCCACCGCGTCAGCGGGGAGGGGGACCGCGCATCGAAGATGCGTGGTGGAGGGGGCGGCCACAGACCCTACCCCACCCCCGGCAAATCCATCACCGCGCGCAGCCCCGGCGCATTGTCCTCGAGCCGCAGTTCGCCCTGGTGCAGCCGCGCTACGGCGGCGACCAGTGACAGGCCGAGCCCTGATCCGGGCATCGTCCGGCTCTTTTCCAGCCGAACGAAGCGCTCCACCACCCGAGCCCGGTCCTCGGCGGGGATGCCGGGGCCGTTGTCGGCGACCTCGATCAGCACCCTGCCCCCGGCCTGCCGCAGCGAGACGGTGATCTTGCCCGCCTTCCCCTCCGCCGGCTCGTAGTACTTCAGCGCGTTCTCGACCAGGTTGACCAGCGCCTGACCCAGCAGCTCGCGGTTGCCGTTCAGCTTCACCCCCTCCGGCACCTCGGCCATCAGCTGCAGGCCTTCGTCCTCGGCCACCGGCCCGTAGAGCTCCGCCACGTCGGCAACCACGGCGCTGAGGTCGAGCTCGGAGAAGGCTCCCGACGGCGTCCCCGCCTCTGCCCTTGCGATCATCAGCAGCGCATTGAACGTGCGGATGAGCTTGTCGCTCTCCTCGATGGTCGTCTCCAGCGCCTCGCGCCGCCGGGTTTCGTCGCCTTCGTCGCGCAGGGCGGATTCGGCCTTGTTGCGCAGGCGGGTGAGCGGAGTCTTGAGGTCGTGGGCGACGTTGTCGGTCACCTCCTTCATGCCCTGCATCAGCTGCTCGATGCGGTCGAGCATCTGGTTGAGGCTGGTGGCGAGGCCGTCGAACTCGTCGTCGCGGCCGGTCACCGGGACGCGCTCCGACAGCGAGCCCGACATGATCTTGCGCGAGGTGGCGTTGATGGTCTCGATCCGCCGCAGCACGCGCACCGCCGTCACGCCGCCCGCGACGAGCGAGAAGAACAGGATGCCAGCCACCCCGATGGCGAACCATTGCAGGATGATCGCGGTGTAGCCGCGCCGCTCCACCACGTCGCGGCCGACAACGAGGATGAGGCCGGAT
>JAEYTN010000191.1 GCA_023433985.1 Pseudomonadota bacterium
TCTCGAAGCCGGCGAATACGCCCTCGCGCGCGACCGCATCTTCGGCTTCGGCGAGGCGGCGGGCGTGCCCTTCGCGCACCGTCCCTGACATTCAACTGTTGGTGAATCTCGCAATCCGGGCCAAACAGGTACGTTGCTAGGCCACGAACTTCTGCCACCCACCGGAGACGCCATTGGGCGCCTACATCCTCCGACGCATCCTGCTGATGATCCCGACGCTGTTGGGCATCATGCTCCTCACCTTCGTGATCGCGCAGTTCGCTCCCGGCGGGCCGGTCGAGCAGATGATCGCCCAGATGTCGGGCCAGCAGGTTTCGGCCACGCAGAACATTTCCGGCTCCGACCAGGGCGACTTCGCCGGCCAGAACGTCGTGAAGTCCTCGGACCAGAACAGCAGCAGCGGCGGCTATCGCGGCAGTGCGGGCCTCAGGCCCGAGATCATCGAGCGGATCGAGAAGCAGTTCGGCTTCGACAAGCCGCCGGTCGAACGCTTCTTCACGATGCTCTGGAACTACCTGCGCTTCGATTTCGGCAACAGCTACTTCCGTGACATCTCGGTCATCGACCTGATCAAGGAAAAGCTGCCGGTCTCGATCACGCTGGGCCTGTGGATGACGGTGCTGAGCTACCTCATCTCCATCCCCCTCGGCATCCGCAAGGCGGTACGCGACGGCACTCGCTTCGACGTCTGGACCTCCGTGCTGCTGGTTGTCGGCTACTCGATTCCCTCGTTCCTGCTGGCGGTGCTGCTGATCGTGTTGTTCGCGGGCGGCAGCTTCTGGAACATCTTCCCCATCCGCGGCATTGTTTCGGAGAACTGGGCGAGCCTGCCCTGGCACAGGCAGATCCTCGATTACCTCTGGCACATCGCGCTGCCGATCACGGCGCTCGCCGTCGGCGCCTTCGCCACCTCGACGCTGCTCGTCAAGAACTCGTTCATCGACGAGATCCGCAAGCAGTACGTCACCACCGCCCGCGCCAAGGGCCTCACCGAGCGCGGCGTGCTCTACGGCCACGTCTTCCGCAACGCCATGCTGCTGGTCATCGCCAGCTTCCCCGCCGCCTTCGTCGGCGCGTTCTTCGGCGGCTCGCTGCTGATCGAGGCAATCTTCTCGCTCGATGGCATTGGCCTGCTGGGCTATGTCTCGGTCCTCAACCGCGACTATTCTGTAGTATTCGCAACGCTATACATCTTTTCCCTCATCGGACTTGTCATCAACCTCATCTCCGACCTGATGTATATGTGGATCGATCCGCGCATCGATTTCGAAAGCCGGGACGTCTGATGCTGGCCGGCACCCTCCGTTCGCCGTTCCTGGCCTTCGCCCCCGCCGACGCGCCGCGCGCCGCGCCGCTGATCAGCCCGATCAACCAGCGCCGCATCCGCACCTTCGCGGCCAATAGACGCGCCGTGTGGTCGCTCTGGCTGTTCGTGATCCTCTCCGTGCTGACCCTGTTTTCGGAGTTCATCGCCAACGACCGGCCGCTGCTGGTCTCCTACAAAGGCGAGGTGCTCTTCCCGGTCGTGGTCGACTACCCCGAAACCAAGTTCGGCGGCTTCCTCGCCCAGACCATCTATCGCGACCCCTTCATCGCCGACGAGATCAACGCCAATGGCTGGATGGTCTGGCCGCCCATCCGCTACGGCGACGGCACGGTCGACGAGTCCCTCGGCACCAGCGCCCCCGCGGCGCCGTGGTGGATGCTGGGCGAGGAGGCGCGCTGCTCGCGCTACCCGATGGGCGTCGAGGATCCCGGCTGCAAGGATCTCGGCAACCTCCACTGGCTCGGCACCGACGACCAGGGACGCGACGTCGTCGCCCGGCTGCTCTACGGCTTCCGCATCTCGGTGATCTTCGGCCTGCTCCTCACCGTCGCGAGCTCGTTCATCGGCGTCATCGTCGGGGCCGTACAGGGCTTCTTCGGTGGCTGGGTCGACCTCATCGGCCAGCGCCTCCTCGATATCTGGGGCTCCATGCCCACGCTCTACGTGCTGCTGATCGTTTCGAGCGTGCTGGTGCCTGGCTTCTGGGTGCTGCTCTTCATCCTCATCATCTTCAGCTGGACCAGCCTCGTGGGCATCGTGCGGGCCGAGTTCCTGCGCGCACGTAACCTCGAGTATGTCGCGGCGGCCCGCGCGCTCGGCCTCAGCAACACCAAGATCATGCTGCGGCACCTGTTGCCCAACGCCATGGTCGCGACGCTCACCTTCATGCCGTTCATCGCCGGCGGCTCGGTCTCCACGCTCACTTCGCTCGATTTCCTCGGGCTCGGCCTGCCGGCGGGCTATCCGTCGCTCGGCGAACTGCTGAACCAGGGCAAGGAGTACATCTTCGCCCCCTGGCTCAGCCTCACCAGTTTCCTCGTCATCGCCACCATCCTCGTGCTCTTCGTCTTTATCGGCGAAGGCGTCCGCGACGCCTTCGATCCGCGCAAGACCTTTGCGGGGCGCAGATGAGCCCGCTGCTTCAGGTCGATGATCTACATGTGGATTTCACCACCGAGGACCGCGTGGTGCACGCCGTCCGCGGCGTCAGCTTCACGGTCGAGCCGGGGCAGACGGTGGCGCTCGTCGGCGAAAGCGGCTCGGGCAAGTCGGTCACCGCGCTCTCCGTCCTCCGCCTCCTCTCCTACCCGCCCGCCTCGCACCCCAGGGGCCGCATCCTGTTCAAGGGCCAGGACCTGCTGGAAGCGCCGGACGACGCCATCCGCGCCGTGCGCGGCAACGGCATCTCGATGATCTTCCAGGAGCCGATGAGCTCGCTCAATCCGCTCCACACCGTCGAAAAGCAGGTCAGCGAAGCCCTCATCGTGCACCGCGGCATGAGCCGCGCGGCGGGCCGCACCCGCACGATCGAGCTCCTCGCCGAGGTCGGCATCCAGAATCCCGAGACCCGCCTCGCCGATTTCCCGCACCAGCTCTCGGGGGGCCAGCGCCAGCGCGTGATGATCGCCATGGCGCTCGCCAACGAGCCGGACCTGCTGATCGCCGACGAGCCCACGACCGCCCTCGACGTCACCGTCCAGGCGCAGGTGCTCGACCTGCTGCAGTCGCTGCAGAAAAAGCGCGGCCTCTCCATCCTCTTCATCACCCACGATCTCGCCATCGTCCGCAAGATGGCCGACCAGGTGCACGTGATGACCGAGGGGAAGATCGTCGAAACCGGTCCGACCGAGACCATCTTCTCCGCCCCGCAGCACCCCTACACCAGGAAGCTCCTCGCCGCCGAGCCGCGCGGCGAACCGCTCCCGCCCGGCCCCGAAGCCGAGCCGATCGTCACCACCGAGGCGCTGCGCGTCTGGTTCCCGGTCCGGCGCGGGCTGTTCCGCCGTACCGTCGGCCATATCAAGGCCGTTGACGACGTGTCGGTCACCATCCGCCGCGGCGAAACCCTCGGCGTCGTCGGCGAATCCGGCTCGGGCAAGACCACGCTCGGCCGCGCCGTGCTCCGCCTCATCAAGTCCGAGGGCCGCATCGCCTATCTCGGGCAGGCGATCAGCGCGCTCAATTCCCGCCGCCTGCGCCCGCTGCGCAAGAACCTGCAGATGGTGTTCCAGGACCCCTACGGCTCGCTCAGCCCCCGCATGTCGGTGGCCGAAATCATCGCCGAAGGACTCGGGGTGCACGAGCCGAAGCTCACGTCCGCCGAGCGCGACGCCCGCGTCGTCCGCGCCCTCACCGAGGTCGGGCTGGAGCCCGCGGACCGGCACCGCTACCCGCACGAGTTCTCGGGCGGCCAGCGCCAGCGCATCGCCATCGCCCGCGTCATGGTGCTCGAGCCCAACTTCGTGGTGCTCGACGAGCCGACCTCCGCCCTCGACGTCTCGGTGCAGGCACAGGTGGTCGACCTGCTGCGCGAGCTGCAGCGCCGGCACGGTCTCACCTACCTCTTCATCTCGCACGACCTGCGCGTCGTCCGGGCGCTCGCCAACCACATCATGGTGATGCGCGACGGCAAGGTGGTGGAATACGGCGCCGCCCGCGACGTCTTCGCCGCCCCGCAGTCCGACTATACCCGCGCGCTGCTCGCCGCGGCTTTGACGCAGTCCACCGCCACGCTAAGCTCGCCCCAATAGTTCCGAACGGAGGCCATCATGCACTCGCTCCGCCTCGCCGTCCTCGCCGCCCCTCTGGCTGTTCTGGCCGCCCTGCTCGCCACGCCTGTGCTGGCGCAGGACACCGCCGCTGATACCCGCGTCTGGCGCCACGGCAGCTCGCTCTTGGGCGAGGTGAAGTACCCCGAAGGCTTCGAGCGTTTCGACTACGTGAACCCCGATGCCCCCGTCGGCGGGCTGGTGCGCCTCAGCTCCATGGGCGGGTTCGACACCTTCAACCCCATCCTGCCGCAGGGCGAAGTGGCCGACGGCATCGGGCTCATCTACGACACGCTGATGACCCCGTCGCTCGACGAGACCTCAACCTCCTACGGCCAGCTCGCCGAAGCCTTCACCTACCCCGAGGACATCTCGTCGGTCACCTTCCGCATGAACCCGCGCGCCAAATGGGCCGATGGCGAACCGGTAACCGCGGAGGACGTGGTCTGGTCGTTCAACAAGGCTGTCGAGCTCAACCCCAACCAGGCCAACTACTACATCAACATCACCAAGGTCGAAGT
>JAEYTN010000197.1 GCA_023433985.1 Pseudomonadota bacterium
TCTCACGGCTGGAACAGGGGTTCGATTCCCCTAGGGCGCGCCAATCTCCCCCGACACCGTCAGTTCGAACGCTGCCAGCGGCTGCGCTTGCCGCGCAGAGACATTGACCGCCCGTTTACTTGCTGCCGACTAGAACTCGCTTCGGTGCCGGCAATTCTACCCTGCTATTACTTTGCCGCAATTCTTGTCATGATCCTCCGCGGGGCACAGAAGGGGTATCATGGCGGACAAAGTTCTGACTGTACTTGGGGTGCACGGGCTGGGGAACCAACAGGGGACCGGCTGGGAGGACAAGTGGGCCGCGGCGTTTACCGCTGCATTTCCGCTACCGGCCGGCTATTCGCTGCAATTCGAGTTCGTCAATTACGACGACATCTTCGCCTCGGCGGATATCGACTGGTATGACTGCATCAAGGCAGCCTGGCAGCTTGGGACCAGCGGCATCGGCTCGCTGTTCCGCCGCGAGCGCGGCGTGCTCGAGGACATCCAGGACAAGATCAAGTGGACGGCCGGCTACGTCGTCGCCTGGTGCGCCGACGAGGACTTCCAGCGGCGCTCGCGGCAGCGGGTGCTCGAAGCGATCGAGCGGGTGAAGCCCGACATCGTGATGGCGCACAGCCTCGGCTCGCTCATCACCTACAACGCCTTCAGCCACGAGGATGCCCAGGCCGAAGCCATCGCCGCGGCGCTCAAGAACGTCCACTACGTGACCTTCGGCTCGCAGCTGGGCAATCCGTTCGTGCTGAACTCGCTCACCAACGGCCGGCTGCAGCCGCTGCCGGTGCGGTTCTGGCATCACCTCTACAATCCGCGCGACATGGTGTTCACCGCCGAGATCCGGCTGTGGGACATGACGCAGTTCCGGCAGACGATCACCGAATTCAGCGACGACGATTTCCCGCACCACACGGCCGAACGCTACATCGGCCTGCCGGCTACGGTTGCCAATGTGTGGGCCGTGATCGCGTCGGGGCCGGATGGCGCGAAGACGCTGACGCCGCCGATCCGTCCGCTCGGCATTCCCGCGAAGCGCCGGGGCAAGCCGCAAATCCAGCGCCAGTCGCGCAAGGCGCTGCTGGTCGGCATCAACGACTACCCCAGCCCCGAGCAGCGGCTCGAGGGGTGCCTCAACGACGTCTTCACCATGAGCGCCGTGCTGCAGGATTGCGGCTTCCCGGCGGATTCGATCCGCGTCTGCCTCGATGACCGCGCGACCGCCGCCGGCATCCTCGAGCGGCTCAAGTGGCTGCTGGACGATCCGCAGCCGGGCGACGAGCTGGTCTTCTACTATAGCGGCCACGGCGCGCAGATGCCCGAATACGGCCTCAACTTCGAACCGGACCGCCGCATCGAGACGCTGGTGCCGTGGGATTTCGACTGGACGCCGGAGCGCGCCATCGCCGACAACCAGATCTTCAACCTCTACAGCCAGCTGCCCTACGACACGCGGCTGATGCTGATCTTCGACTGCTGCCATTCGGGCGGCATCCATCGCGCCGGGGGGCCGAAGCCGCGCGGCATCAGCCCGCCCGACGATATCCGCCACCGCGAGATCAGGTGGGACGGCGAGCTGCAGATGTGGGTGCCGCGCGACTTCAATCCGCTCAACCGCAACTTCGCGCCGAAATCCGAGGAGAAGCGAAAGGTGGCCTATTTCGGCCGCGATGGCGCTACCGAGCGTATCGGCCGCGCCGGCATGCTGCGGCGCAAGGTCGACTCGCGCGAGTACCAGCAGCTGAAGCGCGAGGTTTCGGACGACAAGCAGAAGCGGACGCAGCTGGGGCCGTATCTGCCGCTGATCATCGAGGCCTGCGGCGAGGGCGAGCTGTCGTACGAGTACCGGCACGGCGTCACCAGCCACGGCGCCTTCACCTTCGTGCTCGATCGCATGCTGCGCGAGGCGCGGGAGATCACCTTCGAACAACTGGTCGAGCGTGCCCGCGACCGGCTCGAAGACCTCCAGTTCGACCAGACGCCGCAACTGCTCGGGCCTACGGCCTACATGGCCAGCCAGGTGCCGTTCCGCATCCCCGCTTCGCGCGGCGGTCCGTCCGACGCCTGACCGGGCGCCCGGGGGCGTGGTTCCCGCCACGCCCTTTTCACTTAAGTCGACACTTAACTCTTGACATCTCCCGTCGCGCCGCGATACTTAATCTCATGCTTAACCAAGAACAGACCCTCGACGCCATGTTCCAGGCCCTCGCCGACCCCACGCGGCGGCGGATGGTGGAGCGGCTGAGCCGGGGCACGGCGTCGGTCAGCGAACTGGCCGAGCCCTTCGATATGTCGCTGCCCGCCGTCGTCCAGCACCTCAAGGTGCTCGAGGAAAGCGGGCTGGTGAAGACCGAGAAGGTGGGGCGGGTACGGACCTGCACCATCGACACAGGAGCGCTCAGCATGGTCGAGAAGTGGGTCAACGACCGCCGTATCGGCTGGGAAAAGCGCCTCGACCGCCTGGGCGCGTTCCTCGACGCCCTGCCGACTGACAAGGCCAAGTAGCGGCCAACGAAAACGCATCACCGAAACGCTGCCGGGCCCTTTGCCGGCCACGGCAGCACACACCCCAAGGAGACTTGAAGCATGACCGAACGTTCCATCGCCCATGGCAGCTTCACCATCGAGCGTCACTACAAGCACCCGGTGAGCAAGGTGTTCGCGGCCTGGTCCAACCCCGAGTTCAAGCGCCAGTGGTTCGGCTCGCCCGATCCGCAGAAGCCGGGCAGCATCTTCGAGTTCCGGGAAGGCGGCCGCGAGTACAACGCCGAGAAGATGGGCGACACGGACTTCATCTACGACGTCAGCTACCGCGACATCGTGCCGGACAACCGCATCATCTACACCTACGAGATGCACATGAACGGCCAGCGGATTTCTGTGAGCGTGGCGACGATCGAGTTCACCGAGAAGGACGGCGGGACGCGGATGGTACTGCGCGAGGACGGAGCCTACCTCGACGGCCTCGACACCTCGGCGCAGCGCGAGGCGGGAACGAACTACCTGATGGATCAGGTGGGGCTGTGGCTGGATAAGCAGTAGCGGCGTTGGGCCCTGGCGGGGAGCAGGTTCCCTGCCCCCTACCCCGCCACCGCGATCAGCGCGCGGTGGTGACGGCCGATCGGGACGATCATCGGGGTGTGCGAGATCGGGTCGAGCACGACTTCGCTGTCGATGCCGAACACCGCCTTCACCACCGCCGGGGTCATCACCTTGGCCGGCGCGCCTTCGGCAACGATGCGGCCGGCCTGCATGGCGACGATGTGGTCGGCATAGCGGCAGGCGAGATTGAGGTCGTGCAGCACGGCGACCACCGTGCGCCCCTGCGTCCTGACGAGGTCGGTGAGCAGGTCCAGCACTTCGACCTGATGGTTGATGTCGAGGAAGGTGGTGGGCTCGTCGAGCAGCAGGATGTCGGTCTGCTGCGCCAGCGCCATGGCGATCCACACCCGCTGCCGCTGCCCGCCGGAAAGCTCATCCACCGGACGCTGCGCCAGCTCGAGCGTGTCGGTTGCCTGCAGCGCCGAGGCGACGGCGGCATCGTCGGTGGCGGTCCATTGCCGGAACCAGCCC
>JAEYTN010000321.1 GCA_023433985.1 Pseudomonadota bacterium
GTATTCGGGTTCGAGCGGTAGTTTCCCTTGGGCTTCGACACGTCGCCGCGCGAGCCCGGCGGGATCACGCCGCCCAGGTACTTGCCCGAAATCGCCCCTGCCGCCAGCGGCGAGTAGGCGAGCAACCCCACATCCTCGTGGTAGGCGAGCTCGGCGAGGTCGAGGTCGTAGTAGCGGCGGAGGAAATTGTATTCGTTCTGGATGGTCTGCACCCGCGGCAGCCCCAGCTCCATCGACAGCTTCAGGTACTGCATCGTGCCCCAGGCCGTCTCGTTGGAGAGGCCGAAGTGCCGGATCTTCCCCTCCTTCACGAGCTCGCCCATCACCTGCAGCACTTCGAGCATGTTGGGCAGCACGGAGTCGCGGTCCTGCGTGTAGGGGTCGTACTCCCACGAGCCTTCCCAGTGGTAGTGCCCGCGGCGCGGCCAGTGGATCTGGTAAAGGTCGATCCAGTCGGTCCTGAGCCGGCGGAGGCTGCCCTCCACCGCCTCGCGCACGCTCGGCCCGTCGATGCCGCGGCCGCCGCGCACCCATGGCCGGCCGCCGCCCGCCACCTTGGACGCCAGCACGATCTCGTTCCGCTTGCCGGTCTTCTGGAACCAGCTGCCGATGATCTCCTCGGTCTTGCCGTAGGTCGAGGCATCGGGCGGCACCGCGTACATCTCGGCGGTATCGAAGAAGTTGATGCCCTGCGTGATGGCATAGTCCATCTGCGCGTGGCCGTCGGCCTCGCTGTTCTGCTTGCCCCACGTCATGGTGCCGAGGCAGATTTCCGACACCATCACATCTGTGCGGCCGAGCTTTTTCATCTTCATGGCGAGTACCCCGTTCAAGTCGGCGGGCACCGTATTGGCCACCGATCACGGAGACAAGAGCACCGCTTGCGCCAGCCGTTCGGATGCGGGACATTGCGCCGCCAATCGGGGAAATGCCTTGTTCCGCAAACTCTTGCTCGCGCTTGCCGCTGTTTCCGCCCTCGCCCTGCCGGCCGCGGCCCAGGACCTGTCCGGGCAAACCGACGCACAGCTGGCAAGGATCGCGACCATGCCGCTCAAGGAACTCGACGCCTTCATCGGCACCGTCGCAACCGCCGTGAACCAGGACTCACTCAGGATGCGCGGCTTCGCCCAGTCGAACGACTGCCTCGATCTCGTCCGCGCCGCCAACTCATTTGCCCTCGGCTATACCTACCTGGGCGCCATCCGCGACACCGTCGAAAAGCGCACCGAGAAGGAGGCGCCGCTGCTCCGTGCCCGCGCCATCGGGGCCCGCGTCATCGCCTTCGCCGCCCGCGTCCGGGCCGAGCAGTGGTTGGTTCAGCGCTGTCGCGGTTTCACGCCCCCCGCCGAGCAGGCGGACGATCCGCGCTATCAGTCCCCCGCCAAGGTTTCGAACGCCGAGTACACTGAAGCGGTGATCGAGGCCCGCCAGGCGGCCGACACCAACCTCGCCATCGCGGTCGCCGCCGGCATGTCGGGCAAATGCCCCGAGGCCATCACCGCCGGGCAGAACATCTCACTCCTCGTGCCCTATCTCGAAAAGCTGCTGTCCGACACCGCCAAGCGTCCGGAGGTACTCGGCCCGCGCGCCAGCCGCCGCGGCCTGGAAGTGTCGCGCCGCCAGCTCATCGCCGCCCTCGACAAGCTGCAGTCCGAATTCGGCGAGAAGTGCCGTGCACCGAAGCCGGCCGCACCTTCAGAATCGGCACCGAACGCTCCTGTCACCCCCTGATTGGGTTCAGCTGGCGTTCAGATCGCGTTCAGCTTCATGGCGGCGCGGTTCAAAAAAGTGTCACGCCGCCGCGTTTTTGGCCTTGAGGTTACCGGCGGCAGCCCCTATATACCCCCTGCGCCGCGGTTGATGGACCGCCTCTTGAAAAGGCGCAAAAAGCCCAAGGCTTTCAAATACTTGGCGCGGGGTGGAGCAGCCCGGTAGCTCGTCAGGCTCATAACCTGAAGGTCACAGGTTCAAATCCTGTCCCCGCAACCAACGTTCCCCAGTGACCTGGGGTCGCCTTTTGAAGCCAGCAGCAATCTCGCTAGAGCCCCGTACACCGTGACCGGTGCGGGGCTCTTGGCTTTTCTGGACGCCGGATTGGTTGTGATCCTGCCGACCTCGATCCGGGCGATTAGCCCGCGTACCTGCTCGATCACGTGCTCCGCCGGCTGGCCGCGCTTCATCCCGGCGACGTGGCTCTGCAGATCGGCAACCATGCGCCGGTACTTCTCCGCGGTGCCGGGGTGGAGCGTCACAACCGAATCGTCGGCGCTCGTTGCCAGTTCGGCCTCCAGCTTCTCTGCCTCCGCCTCCATCGCCTGCAGACGTTCTGTCGTGGCCTTGGTGGCCGTGCCGTCAACGATGGCGTCGACCAGCCGCGCAATCCCGCGCTTCAAAGTCGCAAGCTTTGCGACTTGATCGTCGCGCTGGCTTCGGGTGGCGGCTGCCAAACGGCGGCGCTCCGCCTGATATTCCTTGACGAACGCAGCGATCAGTTCGGGCGCCGCGAGCTTGGTGGCCAGCGCTGTCAACACCCGTTCCTCGATCTCGGCGCGCGGGATGGTGCCACGATTGTCGCAGGTGCCGGTCTCCTTCGTGCTAGCGCAGCCCAGCCTGTCGTCATAGACGACGATGAACGACGCGCCGCAGCATCCGCACTTCACCAGCCCGGACAGCAGGTGGCGAGGCTTCCTCGCCTCCGCAGGGTTCAGGTGCTCACCATGGCGGGCCTTGCTGGTGACCGCCTTCTCGAACACGTCGCTCTCGACGATCGCCAGATGCGGTGCCGGCACCTTCACCCACTCTCGTTGCGGGTTCGGCCGCGACACTCGCTTGGCTGTCGCCGGGTCTTTGATGAAGCGCTGGCGGTTCCAAACGATCTCGCCGACATAGAGCCGGTTCTGCAGCAGCCCATTCTGGCGCACCCGGCTGCCGTTCAGGGTCGATGCCCGCCACGGGCCGCCCCGAGGGCCGGGCGTCCCCTCCTGGTTGAGGTCGAAGCAGATCGCGCGCGGTGACCGACCCGCCACGTACTCGGCGAAGATGCGGCGCACCACGACGGCCTGCTGCTCGTCGATGACGAGTTCACCCGGTTTACCCTCCACCGCGCGGTAACCGTAACTGATGCCGCCGCCGGTGCCGCCGGCCGTTACCCTCGCGCGTAATCCGCGTCGGGTTTTCTGCGCCAGATCGGCCAGATAGAGCTCGCCCAGTAGTCCCTTGACGCCTATGTGCAGGGCACCGACCTCGCCATCCTGCACCGTGCTGATGCCGATCTCGACGAAGTTCAGCTCCTTCCGGATCGTGGCTAGGTCCGCCTGGTCGCGGCTCAGCCTGTCTAGCGCCTCACAGACCACGATGTCGAAGCGCCGGTCGCGCGCGTCGCGCATTAGCCTGCCCAGTCCCAGCCGATTGATCCTGCTGGCTCCCGATATCGCCTCGTCGCGGTATTCCTCCACAACGACATAGCCCTGCCGCTCGGCCCACGCGCGGCAGAGGTCCAATTGGTCGCTGGCCGACCGATCGTTCTGCTTCTCCGATGAGAAGCGGGCATAGAGCGCCACGCGTGTCATTGCTTGAACAGGTCCGCGACCACGTGGGCGGTAAGGATACGCGCGTCCTGCGCCCGCAAGTCGGGTGGCATGGCCCTGTCGACAACGGCGAGCAAGCGGATGATCAAGTCCACCGCCTCTTCGTCAGGCACCTCGGGCATATCGGGGCCAAGTGCTACCTTGGCGACGTCCAGCAGACCACGCAGTGCCGCCTTCGTGTCGAGCGATAGAGGCTCAGTGCTCATGCCGGGTTTCCGCCTCATGGTCCTCAGCTGCGGCCTGGCGAGCAAGCGCGCGCACCAGTTCGAGCAGCCGGTCGTCATCATCGTCGCGGGGGATAGCAACGGTCAAGGCACCCTTGCCGCGTTGTCCCCTACGCTCAGCCACGGCCACTCACCAAGGCAGAGAAGCCGTTGTCCTTCAACCAGCGACGAGAATCGTCGACCTCACCCTTGGTGAAGGTCGGTCGCCCGGCCGCCAAACGCGCCTTGTGGCCAGCGGCGAGCATCACCCGCCGCTCGGCGGCCAGCATCTCTTCCTTGGTCGCGAAGGCTCGCTCGGGGATGTAGTGCTGCCCATTCAGCGCCAGCCATAGCAGGATTTCTGCCGGGTCCATCCGCTTCAGCAGGGCAACGCTATCGGGGTTGAGCCTCATCCCGGCCATTCACTGCTTGGCGCGGGGCTGCGATATAGCCATTTCGAGACACCGCTGCACTGTGATGCGGGGTCTTATAGCACAACGAGCTAAGTGATGGTCAAGAAAATATAGCGCACCTGGCTTATTCCTCTGAAAGGCTGCCGGGACCGAGGTTGTAAATGGCCATCGCGACGACCGCGAGTGACGTGAATTTCAGGTCTCGAAGCGGGGGCATGCCGATACGGGAAACAGTATGCTGCCCGGACCGCCGCCCCCGATCGAGCACCCCCACGGTTACCTGCTCGCTGCCGCTGCTAGGATCGTCATACCAAGCAACGCAGAGGCGCCCGTGATAGTTCTCGACCTCATCTTCCGGCACGTGCCAGAGACACACCCGATCCCCATCTTGGTACAACGGCCAAAGCGCGTCACCGGCCACAACAAGCCACCGAAATGACGGGTGCGTGAAATAACGGGTATCGATGGTGAAGGAATCAGTGCCTTCATTTCCTCCGTCTACTATTTCGATGTCGTTGTTATAGGAATGGACCCTCCCGCCCTCTTCTATCCAACCCTCGACGTGCACTTTCGGCAAAGGCCGAGCATCGTTAAATAGATCCCATCCATCGATATCCAGTGCGGCTGCCAGGCGCTCCTGCCACACGTCGGAAAGACGTATAATTCCCCGCTCGAGCTTGGAAATAGTGATCCAATGCGCGCCTACTAGATCGGCCAATTGCTGCTGGGTCAGCTTTCGCTTCTTGCGAAATTCGGCGATGCGGTTTGGTGCGGTACTGGCCATATAGCCCTTCTCGCCCAACGGGTGGCGCAGTGCTATAGCGATATTGGCTGTATTGGCTCTTGACCTATATAAGCCAATTTCGCTATATGACGTCTCATCATGGCGAAGCAACCCATACTTCCTGAAGAGTGGCGTGCGACCTCTGAGCTGTCTCAGGGCGACCTTGCCCGCCTTCTCGGCGTCACCGGCAAGAACCCGAGTGGCACCTATCGGCGCTGGGCTATCGGTGCCAACTCCCCCCCGCTCAAGGTCGTCCAGACCATCGAAATCCTTAGCAAAGGTGCCGTCACCACAGCTTCGTGGATCGCGGCTCGCGAGCAGTACCTGGCTGCGGCCGCCGAAAAGGCCGCGGCCTGAAATGTTCACGTCGCTGCTCCACCACAGCGATATCGGAGGTCGGCACCGCCACGCGGCGATCGTCGCGGCCGGCCTTCCCCGTTTCCCTGCTGCCGGCATCGTCCACGGCGCGGTAATGTCGGCACCGGAGAGCAAACGCGGCAGTGGAGCTCTCCGGTGCCACCGCGGCCTGGGGCGAGCCGCGAAGCTGGATTTTGGCGCGTCTGCGGGCGCGCTCCGCCGCGAGGTTGATGACGATTGCTTGCCGGCTCTGCGTCTTCCTCACGGTCACTTCGACGATCCTTTCGATCTGCACGTCGGTGTCGCCATCAGGGATAGCGACAGGAGAGTTGCACGTGCGGAAGAGGTTCTTGCAGTTGGGGAAAGTCATGTCTGACGTGGGCTTTATCGACGAAGCCGGCGCGGTCGACGTTGCGGCCGAGATGGCCGACGTTCTGCTCCGTAAGGTGCATCGTGGGCCGGGGGATACCGTCGAGGCCGCGATGCACCGGGCCGAACAGGCGTACGGCATCCCGAAGGAAACCTTCTGGACCCTTCGTTACAGACGCCCGAAGGCGATGATGGTCTTCGCGTGGCACCAGCTGAAATCCGTCTACGACGCCACCTGCGCGGCGCAGGAAGCAAGGCTACGGCATGAGCTTGAAATATCGAAACTTCTTCCGGCCACCCCTGCTCGTCAGGCTCTTGTGGCTGAGGTTGAAGCTCTTCTGGGACCGGGTGACCGAGAGGTGGTCCCGACGCCGATCCACCGATCGGCCCGACGAATAGCGGGATAGAGCCCGCTGAGCCGGGGCGACGGGCAGCAACAACCTCGTCCCGGCTCCGACCTTCACGTTGGAGACCGCTAATGGACGACCAGATCGTCAACGGCGAAGCTTTGCCGTTTGTTCAGGTGGGCGTTCCAGCCGCCAAGGTGCTGGATCGAGCGTTCGAAATCGAGCTCGAAATCGCCATGCTCGGCGCCTGCGTCGCTGACCCGCTGGTAATCGACCAGATTGCCCCCATCGTCGAACCTGACGACTTCCTGGAGCCGATCAACGCTAGGCTGTTCGACGTGCTCCTCGGTCGGCGGCTCGACGGCGGCAAGATAGACGCCGCCCTGATCACCGACGTGGTGTCCGACGCGCTCCTCGAGGCAGAGGGGCCGGAGTTCGTCGAGCGCTACGTCGACAACATCCTGCGGCCTCGGGTCAAGCCGAAGCTCCCGAAAGCGTTCGCGATCAAGCTCCGCGCCAAGTCCAAGGAGAGGGCCGGCGCATGAGTGCCGAGGCGATGAAGTGGGCCAAGGAGCAGAAACTGACCGGGACCGCGAAGGTCACACTGCTGGCGCTCGCCTGGTATGCCAACACGAAGGGGGAGGCGTGGCCTTCCCAGCAGACCCTCGCTGATCACACTGGCCTTGGTGTTCGAACGATCCGGCGGGCCATGGCTGCCCTAGAAGCCTTGGGCGCGATCAAGCGCCGCGTAAGGAGCAAGGGGGCTGCGGGGCGCTCGTCGGATCACGTAGAGCTGCCACTGCAGCGGACCCTGCGAGTGCCAAAGAAGCCACGTCGAAGGTCCGTTCCAACCGGCCAATCTGGCCGCAAGGAAAAGGATAATTCGCAACCGGCCAATTTGTCCGTTCCAACCGGCCAATCTGGCCGGGGAATAGGAAGTGATCAACAGACACTTATCCAAGAAGGGGCCGAGGGTAGAAGTGATACTCTAGGGGCAGAACCAGCTGACGCGGCCCTGCCTTGGACCGGCTTCAAGGTCATCGCCGGGGGTCGCTCATGACCCGGCAGCTCTACGACCACCAGCTGCGGGCGATCGAACTGCTGCGGCAGTCGCTGCGCAGCGGGCATACCAGGCCCATGCTGATGGCACCTACCGGCTTCGGCAAAACCCTGACCGCCTCGCAGATCATCCGCAACGCCTTGGACAAGGGCAAGAAGGTTGCGTTCACCGTGCCGTCGATCTCGCTGATCGACCAGACCGTGGAGGAGTTCGGAAAAGAGGGCATCACCCAGATCGGCGTAGTGCAAGCCGACCATCCGCTAACTGACGCCAGCCAGCCGGTGCAGGTGTGTTCGGTTCAGACGCTCAACCGCCGGCAGTTTCCATGGGTCGACCTGGTGCTCGTCGATGAGGCGCATGAGCAGCACAAGGCAATCTGGCGCTGGATGATGGAGCGGCAGTCGATCCCCTTCATCGGCCTGAGCGCGACGCCCTGGTCCCGCGGCCTCGGTCGGCACTACGATGATCTGCTGATCGCCGCCACGACCCGAGACCTAATAGACCGCGGCTACTTGTCGAAGTTCCGCGTCTTCGCACCGACGCATCCCGACCTGAAGGGCGTGCACACGGTGGCCGGTGACTACCACGAAGGCGAGCTCGCCGCCGCGATGGACAAGCCTACGCTCACGGCCGACATCGTGTCGACCTGGATGCGGCTCGGCGAGAACCGGCCGACCTTCTGCTTCGCCGTCAACAGGGCGCATGCCCGAAGCCTCGAGGCGGAGTTCGAGCGTGCGGGGGTCACCACCGGCTATATCGACGCCTACACCGAACGGGAAGAGCGCACCCGGATCGGACTGGCCTTCAATGCCGGCCGCATCAAGGTGGTGGTCAACGTCGGGGTACTCACTCGCGGAATCGACTGGGACGTGCGGTGCCTAGTCATGGCCCGCCCCACGAAGTCGGAACAGCTCTTCGTCCAGATCATCGGGAGGGCTCTGCGCAATGCACCGGGCAAAGAGGATGCCCTGATCCTCGATCACTCGGACACCACCCTCAAGCTCGGCTTCGTCATGGACATCCATCACGAGCACCTGGATACCGAGCGCCCCATCGAGGCGTCGAGCCGTCGACCGGAGAAGGCGGTCAAGGTGCCGAAGGAATGCCCATCGTGTCACTTCCTCAAGCCGGCCGGGGTGCACAAGTGCCCTGACTGCGGGTTCGAACCGGTGCGTCGGCAGTCTGTCGAGACGGTCGACGGCGATCTGGTGCAGCTGTCGGGTAAGGCGCGGACATTCACGCAAGTCGAGAAGCAGCGCTTCTGGTCAGGGCTGCTCTGGTACGTGGAGAACCGCGGCAAGTCGGACGGCTGGGCCGCGCACAAGTACAAGGATCGCTTCGGCGTCTGGCCTCGGGGCCTCCGGGCGATAGCTATGGAACCAGACCAGCTGTGCCGCAACTGGGTGAAGGCGGCAGCCATCAAGTGGGCGAAGGCCCAGGAGCGCGCCCATGCAGCGTGACCGCGCACCTCTGAAGGATCGGGCTCGCGGCCGGTGGAAGGAAATCCTGCCGCACTTCGGCGTCGACTCGCGCCACCTGGACGGCAAGCACCACCCCTGCCCCATGCCGGGTTGCGGCGGCAAGGATCGCTGGAGGTTCGACAACCTCAACGGTGAAGGCACGTCGATCTGCGGCCAGTGCGGCTCGCGCTCGGGTATCACCCTGGCGATGGAACTGCGGGGCGCCGACTTCGCCACGGTCGCGGCGGAGATCGAGAAGATCATCGGCGACAACCCGCCGATCCTCGATGCCGCGCCTGAGAAAGGCGTGGCTGAGAAGGTTGCAGAGGCGAAGGAACTGTGGCGATCGGGCGTGAGGATCAGCAACGGGGATCCCGTCGACCAGTATCTGCGCCGGCGGGTTGGGCAGTACCAGCCCACCCGAGCGCTGAAGTTCATCCCGGCCACGCCGTTCAGCGGCACAACCTACCCGGCCATGATTTCGGGCTACGCCGATGTGTTCGGCGATCTGGCGGGGGTGCAGCGCACGTTTCTCACCGCGGACGGGTACAAGGCGGCGCTCGACCCGGCGCGGTGGAACACGGGCACCCTGCCCGATGGCGGCGCGATCCGCCTGGCGCCCCACGACGCCGTGCTCGGGATTGCCGAGGGCGTAGAAACGGCGCTCGCGGCGGCTAGGCTCTACAACGTGCCGGTATGGGCGGCGCTGAACGAGAACCGCCTTGAGGCATGGCAGCCGCCGGAAGGCGTGAACGACATCATCATCTTCGGGGATTCGGACGCCAACTGCGTTGGGCAGGCTGCGGCCTACGCCCTGGGCAAGCGCCTGAGCCGCGACAAGACCAAGAACGTGCAGGTGCTACTGCCCCCGGAAGTCGGGATGGATTTCAACGATGTGCTGGCAAGGGCGGCGGCATGACGGGCTCGCGCGCGCACATGCATGCAGGTGCGCGTGCACCCGCGCCGCGCGCGAAGCGGCTAAGGGTCTCGGTCCTCGGGCTTCCCGGCCCAGTCCTCATCCGACATGGCTTCGAACTTGCCGAGCAGGTTGTTGTAGTACTGCGTCGCGTCATCCCGCGCGGGCCGGAGCGGGTGAAGCATGTCTCGCATGCGCTTAGGAACTCGATCGCCTGCAGCGTCGAGAAGTCCGGCGAGCAGGGACTGATAAAACTCGCGCTCCTGCCGCTGGTCTTCGATCAGGTCGATCACTGTTTTGTCGCGGGTGAAGCTCTCCCCCAGCCGCTTGATGATCTCAGCGGTAAGCGAGCGGCCGCTCGCATCAGCAGCCACTTGCAGCTTGTCCTTGATGGACGCTGGCATGCGGAAGTTCACCTGCAGCGGCGGGTCAGGAAGTTTTTTCGCCATGCGCTGTGGATAAAGCAAAAAGCTATAGACGGCAACAAAGCAACTTGCTATAAAGCATTATGCTACAACGGAGTAGGAGCAGTGCCGAAACAGGTAAACTTCCGCCTTCCCGACGACTGCATCGCCTTCATCGCCGAACAGGCGGAGCGTGATGCCAGCTCTCAGACTTCGGTCATCGTCCGCGCCATTCGCGCGATGCGGGACCGGCAGAAAACCGAAGGGGCCAGCGCGCCAACGCCAGCCCCTTCATCCACCAACTGAAAAACCTCTTCCAGGAGATTTCCAATGGCTAAGGCCACTC
>JAEYTN010000323.1 GCA_023433985.1 Pseudomonadota bacterium
GAGCGGGGTCACCGCGATCTCGACGACAAGCCCGAAAAGCATGATGCCGCCGAATATCCGCACGTAGTCGCGCTCGTGCCCCGTCATCATCATCACGATGCGCGAGGGGCCGGTGGCCGCATCGAAGAGCAGCCCGACCGAAAGCAGGATCAGCACCCAATAGCCGCTTTCGGTGTGGGCGCCGAACAGCCCGAGCACCGTCGTGCCGAAGAACACGTAGCCCCCGAACACCGCCAGCGAGAACACGAACCCGGCCCAGGCGCAAAGCGCCGTGATCGCCTGCGCACTCCGCATCTCGCCGGCATGGTAGTGCCGCGACACCATCGGCGCGACCACCAGCGTGATGGCGAACATGAAGAGCGTGAGCAGCCCCGCCGTCCGGAACGCGTTGAAATAGACACCGGCGCTCTCGGCATCGACCATCAGCCCGATGAAGATGGTGTCGGCGTTGAGCGCAGCCGAATCGATGACCGTGCCGATGAGGAACCAGCGGGTGGCGCCGCCATGCTCCCGCCAGTACGCGCGCAGCGGCCCGAACCCCCAGCCGATTTCGTAGCCCCGGCGCCGGGCCAGCAGGTATTGCAACCCAAGCGCCAGCAACAGGATAGCGGCCGTCATCAGCAGCGCGCCCCAGCCGGTAAGCGCCACCCCGAGCGCAAACAGCCCAACCACCAGCAGCGGCACGACCAGCCGCCACAGGAGATCGCGCGGGCTGAGCGCCGCCCACACTGATCCCTGCGCCCTGAGCGCCGACGACCAGAACTCGGCGAACGCCATCGGCAGGATCAGCGCCGCCGCCGCGAAGATGTGCGCCACGGGGTCCGGCGTCGCCATGCTCATGACGATGGCGCCGGCGATCACCGCAACCGACAGCGCGAAGCTTGCCCACAGCACCAGCGCCCCACCCGCCCGCACGGCGGCGACTGCCCTGTCGCGTCGTCCCGCCACCTCTTCCTCCGGCCAGTAGCGGAGGATTGCCGTCTGCTGCCCCATCGAGGCGCCGATCGACAGCAGGGTGGCGAGCGACAGCCCGAAGGCGAAGTAGCCGTACTCGGTGGCTCCCATGGTGCGGCTGAGCACCACGTACATGGCGTAGGTCAGCCCTGCCGTCGCCACCTTGATCAGCAGCGAGGCCAGTGAGCGGCTGAGGCCTGTGCGCAGCAGCTCGCGCAGATCGGAGGGAATGGCAGCCATCGGGTTCGTCACATCGGGGTCGCCGGACTATGCACCTGAGGCGCTGACAAGGTCTTACCACTCGACAACGGCTTTGACCGGACGCAGTGTGGCGGGGCGCAAGGCCGGGGGATTTGCCGTGAACGACGCAACGATGTTCGATGCGCGGGCAGCGTTGATCGCGCGGGCCCAGGGCTACATGTCCACCGAGCCGAGCTTCTCGCGCTTCCTTCGCGCCGTTGCCGAGGCGACCGATCCCGAGGACCTGCGCCCCTACACCCCGGAAATGCTCGAGGAGCGCTTCCGGAAGAGCTACAGCCGGTTGGGCAAGCGCGAGCTCGCCAGCTTCTCGGTACATGTCGTCGCTGCGGAGCGGCCAGGCGGCCGGGACATCGTCGAGGTGTTCTGCGCTGACATGCCGTTCATCGTCGACAGCGTTCTGGCGGCGATCCGGAGCTATGGCGGCGTGGTGCGCGCCATCACCCATCCGGTGCTGCAGTTCGACCCCGCGACCTATCGCGTTCTGGAACAGCCCGCGCCCGGCAGCCGCCTCGAAAGCTTCCTCCACATCGAGATCGACCCCCTGCCCGATCTCGTCGTGCGCGAGGCGATGAAGGGCGAGATCGAGGCGACGCTGACCGATGTCGGCCGGGCCGTCGCCGGCTGGCGCCCGATGCTCGAGCGCATGCGGAAGGCGGTGCAGGAATGGCATGACCGCCCGCCCAAGGCGCCGCCGGCTTTGGTGGCCGAGGCGATGCACTTCCTGGGCTGGCTGGCCGAGCACAACTTCACCTTCCTGGGCATGCGGGAGTACCGCCTCCAGGGGGATGAGGGCGCGAAGCGGCTCGTGCCGGTGCATGACAGCGAACTCGGCATCCTCGAGGACCCCAACGTCCTCTTTCTCCGCTCCGGCAAGAACTATGTCGAGATGACCGAGCAGCACACGGCCTTCCTGGCGGAGCCGTCGCCGCTGCTCGTCACCAAGGCCAACATCAAGTCGCGCGTCCATCGCCGCGGCTACATGGACTACATCGGGGTCAAGCTCTACGACGCAGCCGGCAATCCGTCGGGCGAGCTCCGCGTCATCGGGCTGTTCACCTCGATGAGCTACGCCACGCCGAACACCGACGTGCCGCTGATCCGCAAGAAGGTGACCGAGGTTCTGCGCCGCGCCGGCCACGACCCCAGGGGTCATGCGGGCAAGGCGCTGATGAATGCCCTCGACACCTACCCGCGCGAAGAGCTGTTCCAGATCGGCGAGGACCTGTCGTTCGAGTTCGCGACCATCATCGCGCAACTGGGCGACCGGCCCCGCGTGCGGGTGCTCTCCCGTATCGACCGCTTCGACAACTTCGTCTCTATCCTCGTCTACGTACCGCGCGACCGCTACGATTCCGACGTCCGAGCCGTGATCGGCAGCTACCTCGCCGAGCAGTACGAAGGCCGCGTCTCCGCCTTCTACCCGCATTTCCCCGAGGGCGATCTGGTGCGGGTGCAGTTCATCATCGGCCGCGACGGGGGCAAGACGCCCAACCCGAGCCGCGACGAGCTCGAGGCCGGCGTCGCCCAGCGCATCCTCACCTTCGGCGACCGGCTGAGGCTGGCCGCCGACAGCCCCAACGACGTCGCCGACTATCTCGAAGCCTTTCCGGGCGACTACCGAGCCAACAACTCGGCCCAGGACGCCCTGTCCGACATCGAGACGATCAAGCTCCTGCCGGACGAGCGGGCCATCGCGCTCCGGCTCGGATCGCGGGAGGGGCGCGAGAGCCCCATCGGGCTCAAGGTCTACCACCGCGGCAGCCCGATCGCGCTGAGTGACCGCGTGCCGATGCTGGAGAATTTCGGCTTCCGCGTCATCGACGAGGACACCGCCACCATCATCCCGGCGCATGGCACCGAAACCTTCATCCACGACATGCTGCTCGATGCGGACGGCGCCGTGGACCTCGATGACCGCGTCCTGTCCGAGAAGATCGAGAACGCCATCCTCGCGGTTTGGCGCCGCGAGGCCGAAAGCGACCCGCTCAACGCGCTGACGACGCTGCGCGGCCTGAGCTGGGACGATGTCGAGGTACTGCGAGCCCTCAACCGCTACCTCAAGCAGATCGGCATCCCCTATTCCCGCGAGTACCTCAACGCGGTGCTGTCACGGCACGCCGAGGTTGCCGAGGCACTGGTGACGCTGTTCCACGCCCAGAACGACCCGCACTACGCCGGACATCGGGAGCGTTCGGTCGGCCAGGCGCGCGAAACCATCGCTGCGGCAGTGGAAGCCACCACCTCGATCGACGAGGACCGCATCCTCCGCCGCTACCTCAATCTCGCCGAGGCAGTAGTGCGCACCAACGCCTACCAGCGCGACCAGACCGGTGCCCGCCGGCCGGCGCTCGCCATCAAGTTCGATTGCAGCAAGCTCGACGGCCTGCCCGAGCCCAAGCCGTACCGCGAGATCTTCGTCTACTCGCCGCGCGTCGAAGGCCTGCACCTGCGCTTCGGGCCGATCGCCCGCGGCGGCCTGCGCTGGTCGGACCGGCCGGAGGATTTCCGCACCGAGGTGCTGGGGCTGGTGAAGGCCCAGCAGGTGAAGAACGCCGTGATCGTGCCCGTGGGCGCCAAGGGCGGGTTCGTGCCCAAGCACCTGCCGCCGCCGGGCGACCGCCAGGCCTGGCTCGCGGAGGGCACGGAAAGCTACCGCATCTTCGTGCGAACCCTCCTCCAGCTTACCGACAACATCGAGGG
>JAEYTN010000201.1 GCA_023433985.1 Pseudomonadota bacterium
GCGTCGAGGTCAGCCTTCAGGAACTCCTGCGGCCAGCGCGCGCGGAACGCGTCGAGCGCGGCCGCTCGACGCACGTCGCCGACCAGCACGGTGGCGAACTCGGGAACCGCCAACGCTTCGCGATCCGTCACTACTTGCCACGGCCAGCCACCTGCCGCGCCGTCAAGCGTCAGCTCGGCGCCGGCCGGCGCATCGTCGGCGAGATAGGTGAATATCTGGCTCGCGCCGTCGAGCTTGCCGAACGAAGCCCATTCGACCTCGCCGCCGCGCTGGGCGAACTCGAGCGAATCGATCGCGAAGTCGGCCAGCGTTCCACCTTTCGCGTCCCAAACGGCATCAGCGGGCACTTCGAGCCGGACCCAACCGCCTTCCTCGGGCAGTTCGCCCGCCTTGCGACGGTCGAGACCGGACGTTTCGGCGCCGATCGGCAGCGCATCGGGCAGGCCCCAGTAGACGCCCTTTTCGAACTTGGGCGCGCCGGCCGATCCGCGCTCGCGGCCGGCGCGCAGCGAAAGGCCGGTCATGCGCGAGGCGTCATGGATCCGCACCCAGAACCACAGGCGGTCGCCACTCGCGACGTTTAACGTGGCGTCGGCGCGGATCATCTCGTGCGAGCGCTTGGCTGTGTTGGCGGCGAAACGGCGCGTGCGCGTCACTTCGACGGGAACCTGAACGTGCGGGCGCGGGCTGTTCTCCTCGAGCGGCAGGTCGGAATCGCGCCACCCCTGCACCGCGCCGGTGACGGTCTCGAGCAGCCGGTCGTGCCGGCGCCGCGCCATCTGTCGCCTGATCAGCGCCTCGGTGCGCGCCCGGCGCAAATCGCGGATCGCCTCGCCGAACCGCCGGTCGGGTGCCTCGACCTGAAGCAGGCGGGGCTCGTAGAATTCGTCGGGCACGGGAACGAGGAGGTCGACCGCGTCAGGGTCGCCGCGATCGATCGGAGCCAGGCCGGCAGCTTCGGTGAGCGCCAGGTCGAGGCTGCTGTAGGCGACCGGCACCGCAGTCACCTCGAACCCGGCGGGAAAGAAATGCTGTTTGCGCAGGACCGGGTCGAACATCGCGGCCGGCAGCAGGCCGATCGGGGGGAGCCGCTCGAAGGTCGACTGCAGCGACGCGGCATCGAGGCTCGGCAGCTGGGCGAGCTGGCCGGTGAACTGGTCGAGACGCGCTTGCCACAGCCGATCGTCGCTCGTGACAAGCCCGGTGCGCCCGCGCAGCCGCGGCATACCTCCCGCTCGGGCGACCGCGTGGCGGTCGACGAAGGCGAGGCTCCAGTCGTCTTCGAAGCCCGCAAGCGCGAGCGGAACGCCCCAGGCTTCCCACGGATGGCCGGCGGCGGGACCGAGCAGCGGCTCCATCGCGAACACCGCATGCGCCAGCCGGTTGCGCCACGCGGGTCCGCGCGGCGGCGGACCGTAGTCGGGGCCGCCGTCGAGCGCGACCATCTCGCTCGGCCAGAGGTAGAGCGCGAGCCGCATCCCGTCGATCCGCTGCAGGTCGACGTAAGGATCGTCGCGCGGGTCCGGGCGGCAATCGTCGAGTGGGCGGCCGATCAGCTCGGCGGAAATCGGTTGGGCAACGATCACGCCGATCCTCGGCAACCCGTCGGTAACTCCGGTCTCGATCAGCCTGGCGAGGCTGTCGCCGATCCGGCGCGGCGCTTCGGGGCGCAGCCGGTCGGTGAGGCCTGCGACCGGCGGGCCCTCGGCCTCTCCGGTCCCCGCGTCTGCACCGCCATCGACCCGGGCGATGACGGGCAGCCGCCCGATCGGCAGGCGCACCGTCCTGCCAACCGAGATATCCTCGCCGCTGCGGGCGAGGCCGAAGCCCGGCTCGAGCCGTATCCGCGCCGCATCCGGCGCCGCGCCGATCGCATCGCCGTCCGCGGTCAGCTCGAGCCCTTCGACCAGGCCCGGAGCGAGCGACAGGCCGTAGAGCCGCTGCATGCCCGAGCGCAGGGACTGCTCGGCGGTGAGCGCCTTGTCTGACACGGCCCGTCCGGAGAAGGCGTGGATGCGGCGTCGCCACACGTCGGGAAGCGACGGGCGCATCGGCGGATCGATGCCGATCACGTGCTCGTCTCCGAGGCCGCTGCCGATGTACCGGGTGATCTCCATGGCGGATCGTCCTTCCTTCGGGTTCAGTCCACCTTGCCCAGCAGGCTGTCGATCTCGTCCACTTCCTGCTTGTCGGCGGCGGCCTTTGCCAGCGCGGCGAAGTCCTGCACGCTCTCTTCCGGGACCTTGCGGAACGCGAAGTCGAGCGCCAGTGCGCGGCCCGACTCGCCGAGCCAGACCGCGTCTTTGACCGCCGGCCACTTCTCGCCCAGCGCGCCCGCCAGCCGCGCGAGACCCTCGCCGAGCCGCGGGTCGCCATAGTCCTGCGCGACATCCATGACCTCGGCCTCGCCGAGCTTTAGCTCGGTGTCGGCGCGGGCCTTGGTGGTGAGACCTGCCTCCTCTGCCGCCGCGACGCGGGTCAATCCCACGCGCAGCGCGGTGAGATCGGCGCTGGCGGGCTTGGCGGTGAGTGTCGCGGGCGCGACGCGCGCGGTGGTTGACAGGCGCCGCAGCAACGTCGGGTTGACTGCGGTGAAAGTCGGGCGAATGCCGCTCACCGTGCGGATCGGCGCGGTCGCGGGCGCTGGCTGAGCCGTTGGCGTCGGAGCCGGTGCGACGGGCGGTGGCGGGGCAGGTGTGATCGAAACCTCGGTGGGCACCTCGGGCAAATCGGCCGCGACCACTTTCTCGACATCGGCGATGACCGACGCGGTGAGGATGTCGGAGGAAGCCACTCCGGGTCGCGACAGCAGCGTCATCAGCCGGGCAGCCGCCTGCGGCGTCGCCTCGCCGTTGATCTTCGCGAGCCGCTTCGCCAGCTTGAGTCGGTCGATGCTCTCGTTGACCATGGCGTTGAGCGTGACGTCGTCGCCGCTGAGCCGGACCGCGGCCTGCTCCACCTGCGGTTGGAGCGCGATCGAGCGTCGCCGCACGTACCACACCAGCGACACGCCGCCGGGTCCTGCCGGCAGCGCCGAGATCGCCTCGGCGAGCGCCGCCTTCCAGGCGAGCAGGCGCAGTTCGCCGACCTTGTCGCTCGCGCCGCCGCCCGACAGCGATGCGATCCGGCTGCGCCGCTCGAGCATTTCCGAGATCAGCCCGAAGCCGCTTCCTCCGGCCGCGGTGGCGACTTCGCCGAGCGGCAGGCGGTCGCCGTCGAGTGTGGTCCTGATCCGGCGGAAGCGTGTCCGATCGACTGGCACACAGATCGTGACTCCGGCTCCCGCGAGCTCCTCAGCGCTGGCGGTCAGGTCGATCGGCGGGAGAGTCAGAGATTCCTCGACCAGCGTCGGGATCTCGTCGCCCGGCACGAAGGCGAGGTCGGCCTGGACCGACGGCGGGAAATAGGACTGTATGAACCCGAAGTCGTCCGCTCGGATCGCGGCGACCGGGAGCTGGCCGGCAGGAGGCAGAAGTGCGAAGAAGGTCGATGCGGGGAAGTTCGCGGCGATCTGCCTGGCTCCGGCTTCCTCGAGTACGTCGCCGAGGTGATTGGCGTGCTGGGCGAGGAAAGCCTCGGCGAGGGCGCGCGAACGCTTCGAGACCCCGACGTGAAGACCCGAATCGAGCCCCGTCTCGCGGCGCACCATCGCCATGTCGATCCAGCGCACGATGCCGCGGTCGACCGCGAGCATCGCCAGCGGCAATGCGTCGTGCGGCATGGCCCGCCCCGACCCCGCGAAGATCGCCCGCGCCACGCGCCGGCGAGCGTCCTCGAGATCGCTCGCTCCGGCGAGGTCGGGGTAGGGGATCAGCGTGATCGCCGAGGCCTCGATGATGTCGCCGTCCTCCACCGTGCGGCTACCGGTGATGCTGCGCGGATAGGCGGCGATCGGATTGGCAGTGAACTCGACCGGTCGCAGCGCGAGGATGTAGAGGCCGCTGCGGCGGCCGAGCGGAATGCGCGGCTCGTCCGTCAGGCCGAGCGCGGCGTCAAGTTGCCGGCTGGTCGGCAGATCGAGCAGCGGCACTTGCCGGGGCCGGGTGATCATCACCAGATCGCCCGAACTGGTCAGGCCGATGCCGGGCTCGATCAGCAGGGTCTCGCCGCGATCGAGCCCGCGCTCCTCGATCCTGAGCCCGGTGATGACTCCCGCGCCGCCGGCGCGGGCCATGTCGGCCTGGCGCTGGCGGACGTAGTCCTGGTCGCGCGTGAGGTCGGCCCCGGTCAGGAACTTACCGTCGAAGTAGCGCGGCCGCCGGCGCAGCCCGTCGAGGACCAACGGGTCCTGTACGAACC
>JAEYTN010000343.1 GCA_023433985.1 Pseudomonadota bacterium
GTGCTGGTGAATACGGCGGGCGGCGACTGGGGCGAGCCCGGGGCGTTCGAGGACATTCCCGACGAGACCTGGCTCCGGAAGCTCGACGTCAATCTCGTGGGCGTGGGGCGTTGCATCCGTTCTGCGCTGCCCGGCCTGCTGAAGGCGGAACGGGGAAGCAACGTGGTGACGATCGGCTCCGTCAACGGTATGACCGGGATCAGCGGCTACCCCTACTCGGCGGCAAAGGCGGGGCTCGAGGCGCTGACCCGGGTGCTGGCGGTGCGGTACGGGCGGCAGGGGCTGCGGTTCAACCTGATCTCGCCGGCAACGGTCCGCACGCGAAACTGGGATGGCCGCGAGGAAGACCTGCGCCAGATGATGGCGCGTTACCCGCTAGGCCGGGTGGGTGAGCCAGCCGATATCGCCTCGGCAGTGGCGTTTCTCGCCTCGGACGAGGCGGGGTGGATTACCGGCGTCAACCTGCCGGTCGACGGCGGAATGCTGGCGGGGCAGCCGCTTGCTCAGGCCTGAACGGGTTTTCTCCCCAAGGCCTGTCCTTTGGCACATTAATTCTCGACTGGTTGATAGTCTTTTGCATGCTCCTCCAACGCGCCGGGGAACTCTCCTCCCTCCCTTGCGCGACCCTCGGCTCCGCCGCTGTCCACTGGGCGGCGGGGCCGGCGATCCAAAAAAGGAGACTGCTATGCTGCATTTCGTGAGCGTGCTGAAGCCGGCAGAGAAAGCGCCGGTAGAGGGTGAGCAGAAGCCGTTTTTCGGGCCGGACTGGCGGCCGACGCGGACCGAGCGGGACGCGCATTTTCTCGATGGCAAGTGGCCGGAAGAGCCGCGGGACCGCGACGACGAGGGCATGCGCTTCGTGAGCCTGCTGTCGCCGCCGTTCCTCTAGGAAGAGGGCTCGCCGAGCCCGTGCAAATTCCCATCGCGGCGCGCTAAGCTCTCCCCGAATCCTTCGGCTGGGGGCCGGCGCCGTGACCCTGTTTTCTACGCTTTTTCCGCTGATCTGCTGGTTCAGCTACAATTTCGGGGTGCCGCTGCTGGAGAAGGCGCGGCCCTCGCTCAGCGTGATCATGTCGATGCAGCGGCGGCGCTGGGTGGCGAACGCGGTGGGGCGCGAAAGCCCGCTGGACGCGATCCTGACGGCCAACCTGATGGGGTCGATCAGCTTCCTTGCCTCCACTTCGGTGCTGCTGGTGCTGGCCATCTTCACGGCGTTCGGCAACCTGACGGCGCTGATCGGGACGCTGGCGGAGATCGGGCTGAAGCCCGCCTACACCCCGGCCGATGTGCAGATTCATCTGTTCGCCATGTTGACGATCTTCGTGATGAGCTTCTTCTCGTTCACGCTGGCGCTCAGGCAGTTCAACCATTTCTGCATCCTGATCGGGGCGATCGACCATTCGGGGCACACCACCGCCGACGAGATCGAGGCGATTGCGCAGCTCAACACGCTGGCAGCGAAGAACTTCAACAACGGCATCCGGGCCTACTACTTCGCGGTGCCGATGGTGTTCTGGTTCGTGTCGGAGTGGGCGGCCGTCGCGGCGAGCGCAATCACGGTGGCGTTCCTGATCCACCGGGAGTTCTTCTCGAGCGCGCACCGGGTGGCGGCGAGCGTGGCGGTGCTGGCGAGCCGGCGCGAGCGGGGGGAGGGGAGCTCGCACGTCGTTCACAAGGATACGACGGGGCTTTGAGTATAGGGGCACTCCACCGACGCTCGGCTCGCAGGCGTTTGGGTGAGGAGAGTTCGTCCCGGCGTCATGCCTGTGCCGCCCCCTTCACCATGCTTCGCATGGTCCCCTTCCCCCGTTTCACGGGGGGAGATCCCTGTGCCGTCGACCTCGTGGAGCGCGGCGATCCACTGCGCTGCTGCGGGGTGGGGACCGGCCGCAGACCTCGTGCCTTAGTTGGCTATCTTGCTCTTGGGGTAGAGTTTGGGGCCGTTGGGGGGCGCAACGATGGTGGGCTCGTCGGTGGGCGTTGTGGGTTCGGCCTGCAGGGTCGCGAGGCGCGCGAGGTTGTCCGCGCCAGGGCCGTAGCCGAGGTCCGCGGCGCGCTGGTAGTAGTCGTGCGCGCGGTCGAGGTCAAGGGTGACACCGAGGCCGTATTCGTGGATGTGGCCGAGGTTGTTGAGGGCGATGGGGTTGCCGACATCTGCGGCGCGCTGGGTAAAGAGCAGCGCCTTGTCGTAGTCGGGCATGTCTCCGGAGTTGCCGAGGTAGAGGAGGCCGAGGTTGGTCGCGGCGTCGGAGAGGCCGTTGTCGGAGGCCTGGCGGTAGAGCATCTTCGCCCTGGCGAAATCCTGCGCGACGCCGACGCCGTCCTCATAGAGCATAGCGAGGTTGAGCTGCGCCTGGGCGCTGCCCTGGTCGGCAGCGTATTCGTAGAGACGGGCGGCGTAGGCCGGGTCGGCGACGGTGCCGTAGCCGTGCTGCATGAGGTAGCCGAGCGCCAGCGAGCCGAGCGCGAAGCCGGCGTCGTTGGCTTGCTGGTAGTAGGGGACGGCCGCCGCGTAGTCGGGCAGGTCCGTGATCTCGCCGCTCTCGTAGAGCTTGCCGAGGTGGTAGGCGCCGCGGGCATCGCCGTGGCGGGCGGCGCGGAGCAGCCAGCCATAGGCGGCGACCGGGTCGCGGTCGGTGCCGAGGCCTTCCAGATACATCAGGCCGGTATTGGTTTCGGCGCGGGGCAGGGCGAGCTCGGCGGCACGGCGATAGTAGCCGAGCGCGGTCACGTAGCTCTGCTCGATCCCGTCGCCGTAGTCGTAGGAAAGGCCGAGGCTGTCCATGGCGGGGGCGAAGCCGGCGTCGGCGGCGAGCTGCAGCAGCTGGTTGCCGCGCGTCAGGTCGAGCGTGGTGGCTTCGCCGACGATCAGGATGTCGCCGTAGATTGTCTGGGCCAGCGGAATGCCGCCGTTCGCCGCCTCTTCGAGGAGGGGCAGGGCGTTCTGGGGGTCTCCCGCGCGATCATAGACGCGGCCGAGCCAGGCCTTGAGCTGGAGCGAAGTGGGGTCTTCGGCGAGGGCGGCCTTGCAGGCTTCGGTGGCCGCGGTGGTTTCGATGTCGGCACTGTCCCGGCCGATGGCCTCGAAGCCGGGCTCGTAC
>JAEYTN010000382.1 GCA_023433985.1 Pseudomonadota bacterium
ACCCTGCCCCGCTCCAGGCTTTCCAGCGCCTGCAGCAGCAGGCCGTCACCGTCGGCCTCCCCACCACCCTCCTCCTCGACGAGAAGGGCTGCGAGCTCGGCGTACTGCAGGGCCCGGCCGAGTGGGACAGCCCCGACGGGCACGCCGTGATCGACGCCCTGCTCGGCGTCTGACATGCGCGCGTCCCGGGGCCCCATCCTCTGCGTCGGTGCCCTCACCATGGACACCATCTTCCGGCTCGATCGACTGCCCGACGGTCCCGGCAAGGTTATCCCGCTCGATGCCGTCGAAGTCGCCGAGGGCATGGCCGCGGCCCAGGCCGCCAGCATCGTCCGCCTCGGCGGCGCCTCCGCCCTCTGGGCCTCCGCCGGCGATGACGCGACCGGCGACCGCCTCATCGCCCAGATCGAGGCCGAAGGCGTCGATTGCTCCCGCGTCCGCCGCGTGCCCGGCGGCCGCTCCGGCTTCTCGTCCATCTTCATGGACCGGACCGGCGCCACCATGATCGTGCCGCGCTACGACCCCGACCTGATGGCCCCGCCATCCTCCGCGCCAGACCTAACGGGCTTTGCCGCCGTGATGACCGATGTCCGCTGGCCCGGCGCCGCCGCGCTGGCGCTCGAGGCGGCGAGGGCGAGCAGCATCCCCGCCATTCTCGATGCCGACATGGCCTCCGCCGACATCCTCCACCGCCTCGTGCCTCTCGCGACCCACATCGTCGCCTCCGAATCCGCCGCGGCGCTGATCACCGGCGAGGCCTCGCTCGAAGCCGCCGCCCGCGGGCTGCTCGGCACCGCCCAGTTCGTCGCCGTCACCGCCGGCGCCGAGGGCTGCTGGTGGTCCGACGCCGGCACGGTCCGCCACACACCCGCCCCGCGCATCGAAGCCATCGATACGCTCGCCGCCGGCGACGTGTTCCACGCCGCCTTCGCCCTGAAGCTGGTCGAGGGCGCCCAGATGGCCGAAACCATCGCCTTCGCCTCCGCGGCGGCCGCGATCAAGTGCACGAGGTTCGGGGGAAGGCTCGGCTGCCCGACGAGGAACGAGGTGGAGGAGTTCGTGGTGGCATAAGCGCGAGTTGCTCTCCCCTCCACCGCCTACGCGGTGGAGGATCCAGAGTGCTCGGCGCCTCAACAACGCTTTGCCACGACGTCGCGGTGCTCCTCCACGGAAACGCGGGGGAGGGGGACCATGCGATGCATGGTGGTGGGGGCGTCCGGCAAACCCGACGCCCTACCCCATTCATCGCCGCAACAGCAACTAAGCCGCGTTCGCCGCGTCGACGTTATCCTGCTTCCCCAGCGTCCGGATCACGCGGCAGGGATTCCCCGCCGCGACCACGCCCGCCGGCACGTCGCGCGTCACCACGCTGCCAGCCCCGATGGTGGTGCCGTTGCCGATAGTCACGCCGCCCAGGATGATCGCCCCAGCGCCGATCCAGCAGTCGCGCCCGACCGTGATCGGCTTGTTGATCGTCCACGCCGCGACGAACTTGCCGGTCGCCGGGTCGCGCTCGATCCGCTCCGCCGGCTCGACCGGATGTCCCGCCGTGAGGAACTGCACCCGCGGCGCAATCGCCGTGCCGTCGCCGATGCGCACTTCCGCGCCATCGAGGAACACGCACTCGAAGTTGATGAACACACTGTCCCCGATATGGATGTGCCTGCCATATTCCCAGTGCACGGGGCTGAGCAGCAGGCTTTCGCCGAACGAGCCGAGCTGGTCGCGCAGCATCGCCCGCCGGTTGGCCACATCGAAGCTGGGTACGGCGTTGAGCTGGTCGAGCTTGCGGCGGGCCACCGCCTGCATCTCGATCAGGTCCCAGTCCGGCGCCGGGTAGGGCTGGCCGGAGACCATCTTCTGGTAACCGCTGGAGTCGGTCATAGGTATTCCTCTCAGGCGTGCCCCCGCATGATCGGAGCCTGCCTTGTAGAGGCCGGTTTGACCGGTTCAAATCGCTAAATCTGCGCCCGCGGCGGATTTTCAGCCGCGCCGTTCAGCGCGCATTCAGCCTGTTCATCAGGCGCTTAAGCGATGATGTCCAGGCGGTGCGGCGCCATCGCCTTCACCTTCTGCTCGCTCGCAAGCTCCATCTCGGCCACCGCCCGCTCCAGCACGGCATTGGGCGTCGAGGTCACGCCTTCGTCGGCGCGCCGCTGCGTCATCTCGTTGGCGAGCTGCATGTGCTTTTGCACCACCAGCACCTGCGCCACGCCGAGCGTAGGTGCCTCCCGGAACGCCATCCGGTGAATAGTCAGGTCGAGGTTCATCGGTCCTCTCCGAACGCACAGGCTCACTGGCAGTCTACTAAGGCCGGGGCTACAGCCCCGCTCAGGCGATCTTGTCGACCTTCGTGCCCTGCCCCGCCGGTGGCGCGGCCCGCACCTGCTGGTCGACCATCTGCAGGAGCGACATCTCCATCTCGTGGCTCTTTTTCAGCACCGCGAGCTGGATCGTATTCTGCGTCGCCGCCGTCCGAGCGGCCAACACCGATGTCACAGGGTCGATATCCATCGCCCTGAGCTTAGGACCCCGAGGTAAACGAAAGCTTCCGGGGAACCCTTAACAATGTCTCAACCCGGGACGAGCCCCCATCACGCCTTCGGCAGCGCCTGCGCCTCGGAGAACTTCCCCGGCGTCCACAGCACGTCTGTCTCGCCATTGGCGTTCGCCACCCGCGCCATCACGAACAGCAGGTCGCTCAGCCGGTTGAGATAGACTAGCGCCGCGCTGTTCACGTCCGGCTCGCGGCTCATCAGTTCCACCACCAGCCGCTCGGCCCGCCGCGTCACCGTGCGAGCCAGGTGCAGCGCCACCGCCAGCGGTGTCCCGCCCGGCAGCACGAAGCTCCTCAGCGGCTGCAGCCCCTCGTTGTAGTAGTCGATCTGCTGCTCCAGCCACTCGGTCTGCGCCGCGGTGATCCGCAGCGAAGGCTGCGCCCCCTCCGGGTCCGCCCCCGGCGTCGCAAGGTCCGAGCCCACGTCGAACAGGTCGTTCTGCACCCGCGCCAGCAGCCGGTCGAGCTTGGGCATCGAGGCCGTATTGAGCCGCGCCATGCCGATGAAGCTGTTGGCCTCGTCCACCGTGCCATACGCCTCCACCCTGAGGTCGTATTTCATCCGCCGCGGCCCCCGAACCAGCCCCGTGGTCCCGTCGTCACCGGTGCGCGTGTAGATCTTGTTGAGCTTGACCATGATCCCGTCCGAGTCAGAGCCGTGAGGGTAGCGCAGAGCGCACCCCCGGCCAATGCCACGCAATGCCGGACGGCGCGTCCCGAACTCCACCATCCCGTGAAGCGTCGTGAGTGGCCCCTCTGGAACACCGCCCCCAAACATGCGTTGATCGCCCACCCCAATGCTGGAGCCGCCAATGAGCCTGGACCGGCGTGATCTGCTCAAGTGGACGGCCGCCGCTGCGCTGGCGCCGCTCTTCCCCGCGCTCGCCGCCGAGGAGGCGCCTCCATTCCCGGGCGACTGGGCTGCGGTCCGCCGCCAGTTCCGCCTAACCCCCGACCGCATCCACATGAGTGCGATGCTGTTCGCCTCGCATCCCGATCCGGTCCGCCGCGCCATCGACACCTACCGCGCTGCCCTCGATGCCGATCCGGTGGCGTGCCTCGAGCGCAACAACGACACGCTCCTGGCCCGCGCCCGCACCGCCGCCGGCGACTATCTCGGCGTCGACGCCTCGCATGTCGCGCTCACCAACAGCACCACCGAAAGCGTCGGCCTCGTCTATGGCGGCCTGCTGCTCCGCCGCGGCGACGAAATCCTGACCACCACCGACCATTACTACGTCACCCACGAGGCGACGCGCCTCGCGGCCGCCCGTTCCGGCGCTACCGTTCGCAAGATTTCGCTCTTCGACAACCTCGCCAACGTCACCGCCAACAAGCTCGCAGACACGATCGTCCGCGCGGTCAGCCCCCGCACCCGCGTCGTCGCCCTCACCTGGGTGCACTCGAGCACCGGCCTCAAGCTGCCCATCGCCGCAATCGGCGCGCGCATCAAGCAGCTCAACGCCAATCGCGACCCGCTGCGGCCGGTGCTCCTTGCCGTCGATGGCGTACACGGCTTCGGAGTCGAGAATGTCAGCTTTCCCGAGCTCGGCTGCGATTACCTGATGGCCGGCTGCCACAAGTGGCTGTTCGGCCCGCGCGGCACCGGCATCATCGCCGCCAGCCGCCAGGGCCTCGACCATATCGATGCGGTCATCCCGAGCTTCGTGAGCGAGCGCTCGTTCGGCGCCTGGATCGCCGGGCGCGAGCCTTCGGGCTCCATCGATGCCGATACCCTCACTCCCGGCGGCTTCAACAGCTACGAGCACCTCTGGGCCCTGCCCGAGGCCTTCGGCTTCCACCAGGGCATCGGCAAGGCCGCCATCGCCGAGCGCACGCACGAGCTGGCGAGCCGCCTCAAGGCCGGCCTCGCGAAGATCGGCGGCATCGGGCTCGTCACGCCGCGCGATCCGGCCATCTCCGCCGGCATCGTCGCTTTCGATGTCGAAGGCACCAATCCCCACGCCGCTGTCCGCAGCCTGCGCCAGCGCGGGGTCGTCGCCTCGGTCGCGCCCTATGCCTCGCAGCACGTGCGCCTCACGCCCTCGATCCTCAACACGCCCGAAGAGGTCGATGCCGCTCTCGCCGCCGTCAGCGGCCTGGTGGCCTAGCTGCCCCGCCCGAACAGGAACAGTGCGCCCAGGATCACCACGATCGCCACCGCCTGCGCGATCACGCGCGCCCGCATCAGCTTCTGGCTCACGTTCGGGCTGCCGCCCCTGAACATGTTCCACAGCCCCATGAACAGGATGATCGCGACTGCCGCGAGCGCGATGAAGGTGACGATGCCGGTGATACTCATTTCGATCTTTCCGCGAGGTAGTGCGTGAGCCCCTCGCCCAGTCGGTCATAGATCGCACGAATGCGACTTCCGGTGAACAGTTCCTTGTGCGTGGTCAGCCCCACATCGAGCGGCGGCGGCCGGAACCGGGCAGCAGCCGTATCAGCCCCCGCGCCCCCTTCACCAGCGCTTCCTGCGCAAAGCCGCCCCCCACGCCGATCTCGAGTAACTGGAACTGCGCTGACGGGACATTCTCATCATCGGGGCCATCGGCCATGCCTCGGCCAACCCGGCCTGCCCTCGATCGGCCTCAGAACCCCACCCGCGCCCGCACCTCCGCCGCCGTCATCCCCATCTCCCGCAACGACCGCAGCGATGGCGCGCCCTTCGACTTCGACAGCTTCTTATCCCCCTCGTCGCGGATCAGTTCATGATGCGCGTAGATCGGCGTAGGGAGGTCGAGCAATTTCTGCAGCAGCACCTGCAGGTCGGTGGCGCGATAAAGGTCGCGGCCGCGTGTTACATGCGAAACCGATTGCGCCGCATCGTCCACCACCACGCTCAGGTGGTAGCTGGTCGGCGTATCTTTCCGCACGATCACGGCGTCGCCCCAGTCCTCCGGATGCAGCGTCCGCGTCGTCAGGGTTCGTTCATCGAGCGTCAGGTGCCGTTCATCTACGTTCAGGAACAGTTCATGTTCAAGGCAACTGAGGGCCGGATCGTGGACGGAAAGCGCCTTGGTCATCTCGAGCCGCCACGCCGCCTTCTCGCCCGCGGCGATGCGCCCCAGCGCTACCTCCCGCAGGATCGCCCGGCATTTCCCCCCATAGCGCGGCGCCCCGTCCGGATCGGTCCCCACCGCGCCTTCCGCCACCTCCGTCCGCGAGCAAAAGCAGGGATAGAGCAGTCCCATTTGCACAAGCGTCTCAAAGGCTTGCGCATAGGCCGCGAACCGGTGCGACTGGAACATTACCGGCTCCGGCCAGTCGAGCCCCAGCCAGCGCAGGTCCTCGAAGATCGCCTCGACGAATTCGGGTTTACTACGGGCAAGGTCGATGTCCTCGATGCGCAAAAGCATCGTCCCACCAATGGCTTGCGCCAGCCCATGGGTCATCAGCGCCGAATAGGCATGGCCCAGGTGCAGGTAGCCGTTGGGGCTGGGCGCAAAGCGCAAAATGGGCTTCAATGACATGGACACGCCTTCTACCATCCCGCGTAACCCTTTGACAGATCGTCTCGATTCCGCCGAAGTCCTGGCGAGTCACCTCGCCGCCCTTATCGCGCTCGACCCCCGGCTCGCCGCCGTGGCCGAGCGCGCCGGCGCCTTCGAGATCCGCACCTCTCCCGGCGGCTTCGCCGGTCTCGCCCGCATCGTCACCGGCCAGCAGGTCTCCACCCAGTCCGCCGATGCCATCTGGAGCCGCTTCGCCCAGTTGGAGGGCGCACTCGAACCCGCCGGCTACCTGCTGCTGAGCGAGGAAATCGTCAGGAAATCCGGGCAGTCGGGCGCCAAGTACCGCACCATCCGCGCCATTGCCGAAGCCGTCGCCGCCGGTGCGTTCGACTTCGCGCCGCTGGCCGAAATGCCGGCCGAGGAGGCCATCGCGGCGCTGACGACGCTCAAGGGCATCGGCCCCTGGACGGCCGAGATCTACCTGATGTTCTCCGCGCACCATCCGGATATCTTCCCTGCCGGCGACGTTGCCCTGCAACGCGCCGTGCAGTGGGCGTTCGACCTGCCGCAGAAGCCCCCGGTCAAGGAGCTGATTTCGCTTGCGAAATCCTGGTCACCGCATCGCTCCACCGCCGCGCTGCTGTTCTGGCGCTACTACCGCGCGGTGCGCAACAAGGAAGGAATTTCGGTCTCATGACCAAGCTCAACGGCCCCCTGCTCCCGCCCAAGTCCGGCGGTCCGGCCACCCAGGCGGTGGTGCTGCTGCACGGCTACGGAGCCGATGGCAGCGACCTCATCAGCCTCGGCCAGCACTGGGGCCAGATGCTGCCCGACGCCACCTTCATCGCGCCCAACGCCCCAAATCCTTGCGCCGGCAGCCCTTTCGGCTTCGAGTGGTTCCCGCTCGACGTCGACCGGATCACCAGCCGCATCGTCGGCGCGCAGCAGACCGCGCCCATCATCCGCGAGTTCCTCACCGACCTCTGGACCCAGACTGGCGTCCTGCCGCGCAACACCGTCCTCGCCGGCTTCTCGCAGGGCGCCATGATGGCCCTCCACGTCGGCACCTCGCTCGAACAGGAGCTCGCGGGAATCATCGCCTTCTCGGGCGCCTTCGTTCCGGCTGAGCGCTTCGCCGATGGCGGGTTCGCAAAGCCGCCCGTCGCCCTCGTCCACGGCGAGCTCGACCAGGTGGTCGACCCCGAGCTGTCGCGGCAGGCGGCGACCGAGCTAAGTGCGTCGGGCTACGAGGTTTCCCTCTATCTGTCGCCCAACGCCGCGCACGGCATCGCGCCCGACGGGCTCGATCACGCCACCAGCTTCCTCCTTGCCCGACTGGCCTGATCTCAAAGCCGAATCGCGCTTCACAGCCATGTCACAGTCGGCATAGAATATTGCTGATCATGACTAGCCGCGATTCCTGCAACAGGGGCGACAGGTGACAGTCCATGTGTCGCTTGAGAGCTGCCCCGCTCTGGTGCTGAACGCCGACTATCGGCCGCTCAGCTACTACCCGTTATCGCTCTGGTCCTGGCAGGACGCGATAAAGGCGATTTGTCTCGATCGCGTGAATGTCGTCTCCACCTATGATCGCGTGATCAAGTCGCCCAGCTTCGAGATGCTGCTCCCCAGCGTCGTCTCGCTGAAGGACTACGTGCGGCCCGCACGCCATCCGGCCTTCACACGCTTCAACGTCTTCCTGCGTGACAAATTCCAGTGCCAGTATTGCGGCTCGCGCGACGACCTGACCTTCGATCACGTGATCCCGCGCAGCAAGGGCGGCCGCACCACCTGGGAGAACGTCGTCGCCGCCTGCGCCCCGTGCAACCTCAAGAAGGCGAACCGTTTGCCGAGGGAAATCAAGATGTTCCCGATGCAGGCGCCCTACCAGCCCACGGTGCACGACCTGCATAATAACGGCCGTTCGTTCCCGCCCAACCACCTGCACCAGAGCTGGCTCGACTACCTCTACTGGGACATCGAGCTCGAGCCCTAAGGCTTTTTGGGCGGACTTATCCCCGCGGGTATCAAGCCGCCTCATACTCCCCTCGCTAAAGGAAGGGCGGCAAACGTGCGCAGTTCGGCAAACAGTTCTACGACGCAACACCCTCCCCGCAACGGGGAGAGTCGGGAAATGGTCGTGCTGGCTGAAGCGAGCGCCTCAGATCTTCAGCGGGCCGACCATCTGCTCGGGCTTCACTTCGGCGTCGAACTCTTCCGCCGTAAGCAGGCCCAGTTCCAGCGCGCTTTCCTTCAGGGTCATGCGCTTCTTGTGAGCGTGCTTGGCGATCTTGGCCGCGTTGTCGTAGCCGATCTTGCGATTGAGCGCCGTCACCAGCATCAGCGACTGGTCGACCAGTTGCTTGATCCGCGCCCGGTCGGGCTCGAGACCGACGGCGCAATGGTCGTTGAAGCTCTTGGCCGCATCGGCCAGCAGCCGCACCGACTGCAGGAAGTTGTAGGCGATCACGGGCTTGAACACGTTGAGCTCGAAATTGCCCTGGCTCGCCGCAAAGCCGATCGCCGCGTCGTTGCCCATCACCTGCACGGCCACCATGGTGGTCGCCTCGGCCTGCGTCGGGTTCACCTTGCCCGGCATGATCGACGAGCCCGGCTCGTTCTCCGGAATGGTGATCTCGCCGAGGCCCGAGCGCGGCCCCGAAGCCAGCCAGCGCACGTCGTTGGCGATCTTCATCAGCGCCGCCGCGAGTTGCTTCAGCGCCCCCGAGGAGCCGACGAAGGCGTCGTGCCCGGCCATCACCGCGAACTTGTTCGGCGCCGTCACGAACGGATAGCCGGTGAGCGTCGCGATCTCGGTCGCAACCGTCTCGCCATATTTGGGGTGCGCGTTGAGCCCCGTCCCCACGGCCGTACCGCCCAGCGCCAGCTCATAAAGCTGCGGCAGCGTGGCGCGGATAGCCTTGAGTGCCAGGTCGAGCTGCGCCACCCAGCCCGAGATTTCCTGACCGAGCGTCAGCGGCGTCGCATCCTGCAGGTGCGTCCGGCCGATCTTGACCACGTCCATGAACTCCTTGGCCTTGCCGTCCAGCGTGTTGCGCAGCAGCATGACCCGATCGACGAGATACCCTTCGATCGCCTCCACCGCCGCGATGTGCATCGCCGTCGGGTAGGTGTCGTTCGACGACTGGCTCATGTTGACGTGATCGTTCGGGTGCACGGGCTTCTTGGAGCCCATCACGCCCCCGGCCATCTCGATGGCGCGGTTCGAGATCACTTCGTTGACGTTCATGTTGGACTGCGTGCCCGAGCCCGTCTGCCACACCACCAGCGGAAAATGGTCACGGAGCTTGCCGTCGATCACCTCGTCGGCGGCGCGGACGATCAGGTCGCGCGTCGCCTCGTCCATCAGGCCGAGCTTGTGGTTGGCGAGCGCGGCAGCCTTCTTCAGGATGCCGAAGGCGCGGATGATCTCGGCCGGCATCTTCTCGCCGCCGATATCGAAATTGGCGAGCGAACGCGCCGTCTGTGCGCCGTAGTACTTTTCACCCGGCACGTTGATCGTGCCCATGGAATCGGATTCGACGCGCATGCTCATGGCAGGTTCCTGAGATCGATAGATGCGAAACGGCCGGCCCCTGTTCGGAGCCGGCCGGATATGTCACTGCGGATCGCGCAAGGCGAAACGTTAGTTCTTGGGCTGCAGGATCTGCCGGCCGCGATACATGCCGGTCTTCAGGTCCACGTGGTGCGGACGGCGCAGCTCGCCGGAATCCTTGTCTTCGACATAG
>JAEYTN010000004.1 GCA_023433985.1 Pseudomonadota bacterium
GTGCTGTTCGAGAACATCGACAACCTGCAGCCGGCCAATCGCGACAACAACCCGGTCACGTTTTCGGTCCGCCTACCCTTCTTTCCGATCCGCATCAACCAGACGATCCGGGTGCACATTGCCGGCGCCGGCCCGCTCACGCCTTTCTACCAGATAGCGCATGAACTATCGCACTCGCTCGGCACGGTCGACATGTACAACACGGGCCAGGGCAACAACATGCTCACCCTCATGGGCGGGTACCCGTTCTGGTCCAACGACCAGGTGCCCGTGCATCTCGATATCTGGCACAAGGTACAGTTGGGCTGGGCGGAACCGCGGGTGTTCCGGTTTTCCGACCCGAGCAGCACGGCCGTTCGGGAAGGCCCGGACGGGGCGATCGTTCTGTGGCACGACTCCCGCGGTGCCGACGAGTATTTCATCGTCGAGCGGCGGCGGCCCAACGCTCCCGGCCAACGCTATGATAGCGGGGTACCCGGCGACGGCGTGCTTATCTGGCGCGTCAGGAAAGACGCCGCCAACGGGGTGGCCCACCTGGGTGCTCCCAACCTGACGGTGGGTGGCTCCGGCGTGTGGCGGCCGAGCCAGCAAACCCCCATGTTGCTGTGGTCCGACGGCAGTCCGACCAACTGCTTCCTGACGCTCAGCTCGCTCAGTGACGGCGCCATCAAGGTGAGCTGGGGCGACCGGATTTCCATGCCGAGCTCTCGTCACCTCAAGCTGCTTTACGGCGGCAACGGCACGACGCCCGTGGACAGCGGTTTGCCGATGGTGGGGATATTCTACGGCGTTCGAACCGACGGTAACCTCGAGTGGAACCGCTACAACGGCTCCGGACAGACGGTCGGCGACCCGCAGAGCATCCAGCAATGGCACCCAAATTCCGGCCATCTCATCGGCCGCGGCTGGCAGGGCATGAGCAAGCTGCTCGGTTGCGGCGACGGGGTCATCATGGCAGTCGATCCCGAGGGCTTCCTCCGGTGGTACTGTTACCAGGGCAACGGCGAGTCGGATGTCACCGGATCACTTGGCTGGCATCCGAACTCAGGCAACCGCATTGGCCGCGGCTGGACCTTCAAGGACATGTTCGTGATGCCCGCGGCAGGCCGTCAGACGGTGGCGCAGATTTTCGGCGTTTCCGACAACGGCGACCTGCGCTGGTACGGCTACAAGGGCGATGGCACCGCCGACCCGACCGGAGGCACCGGCTGGCTGCCGAACTCCGGCAACATCGTCGGACGGGGCTGGCAGAACTTCCTGCATCTCCACGGCTCGGGAAACACGGTTTTCGCCGTAGCCCAGAACGGCAACCTGCTCTGGTACAACTATAGCGGTGGCGGTGCCCACGATCCAACCGGAGGGACGGGCTGGCACCGTAATTCCGGCAACCCGATCGGCAATGGCTGGCAGGGGATGCGGCTGCTGTTCGGCGGCGTTACCGACCAGGGTGGGTTCGGCCACGTACTCATGGGCGTCAATCAGGCCAACGAACTCCTTTGGTACAAGTACACCGGCAACGGCGAGAGTGACGTCAGCGGCGGCCTGGGTTGGGCACCGCGTTCCGGCAATCGGATTGGAACGAACTGGTAGCGGAGCGCAAACGCATCTCGTCGGTCCTCACGGCCTGCCTGCGTGACCGCGGTGGCGCTCCTGCGCCGTCGTGCAGCGCGCGAGATAGTCACTGAGCTCGAGCAGATCGAACTCCCGGGTGACGTCGTCGAGCGACAGTGCCGGATCGAGCCGCGAGATGACGAACAGGTGTTCCTCGCCTCGCGTTTCGAGCACCAGCCGGTCGCCGTAGCGCTTCTGCACCGCCAGCAGTTTCTCCGCCTGGCCATCGGTATGGAACCAGCGCTGGTCGAGGTCGATCGTCGCGCTCGCAAGCCGCCCCCAGCGGCTGGTGGTGGTCAGCACCTTGCCCGACCGGTCGATGATCTTGCCGGCATAGGACTGCACCGCCGACACCACGATGACGTCGTGCAGGCACGCATAGGCCTGGAGCGGGAAGCCGCCCTCATAGGCCGAAATCCACGCGACGATGTCCGCCCCCTCGGCCTTCATCGCCGCCCACAATTCGCGCCAGTTGAGGTCGAAGCAGATGGCAAGGCCGATCCTGCCGATATCGGTGTCGAACACTCCCACGGCGCTGCCCGGCGTCACCCCGCCCTCGATCTCGCCCTCGGTCGGATGGCGCTTGGCGTAGGTGCCGATCAGCTCGCCGTCGCGGCCATAGAGCACCGCGACATTCTCGATCCGCCCGCCGCGCTTCAGGAACGCCCCGGCGACGAGGTTCACCCGGTTGGCCCGCGCGCGGTCCGAAAGCGCCGCGAAGGACGGCCCGTCGATCGGTTCGGCGAGGTCCACGATCCGCGCACTTGGCACTCCCGCCGCGGCAAAGGTCTCGGGCAGGCAGACGAGGTCCGCCTTCATCGCCCCGGCCGCGTCAACGAGTTCGAGCCCGCGTGCAAACGTCACCGCCGGGTCGGGCTCGCTCAGGTTGTAGGGCGGCGCGAACGGCTCGAGCGTGGCGATCGAGGTAGTGGCGATGCGTGCAAGCGGCTTCATTGGAGATTCCCTGCCCCGGCCAAGCTGGCCGGCCGGGGCGAGCTTAGCCCGGTCCCGCCTATTGTTGCACCTGCCCTCCCGCAAACCGGGCGATCATCAGCGAGCCGAGGATGATGGCGCCGTAGATGGCCTGGATCCAGAACGACGGCACCTGCGCCAGCGTCAGTACGTTCTGCACCACGCCAAGCAGCAGCACGCCGGTCAGCGCGCCGAACATCGTGCCCTTGCCGCCGTCGAGCGAGATGCCGCCGATCACCGCCGCGGCGAACACGGTAAAGATCAGGCCGTTGCCCTGGTTGGCACTGATCGCCCCGACATAGCCGGTGATGGCGAGCCCGCCGAGCGCCGCGAGGATGCCCGCCAGCACATAGACGCCCCAGATCACCCGTTCGACCCGGATACCCGCCGCCCGCGCCGCCTCCGGGTTGCCGCCGATGGCATAGAGGGCACGGCCGAGCCGGTGATAGCGCAGCACCACCCCGGCGATGATGAAGGCCAGCGCCGCGAGCCATACCGCCAGCGGCAGCGACAGGAAGGTCACCTCCATCAGGCCGTAGAAGGCCTCCGGCAGGTTGAACAGCGTACGCCCGCTGGTCGCGCCCACCAGCATGCCGCGGAGTATGATCAGCATGGCGAGGGTGACGATGAAGGCGTTGAGCCTGAGCGCCACCACGAGGAAGCCGTTGACGAAGCCGACCAGCCCGCCCACCGCCAGCACCACCAGGATGCCGGCCCAAACCGGCCATTCCATGCCGAAACCGAACTGCGCCGCCGGCAGCACCACCATCGCGCCAACGGCCGGGGCGAAGCCGTAGATCGACTCGAGTGACAGGTCGAACTTGCCGGTGATGATGATCAGCGACTCCGCCAGCACGATCAGCGCCAGCGCCGCTGACGAGGTGAGGATCGTCGTGATGTTGTTGGGGTTGAGGAAGACCGGGCTCACCAGGCTGCCGACGATCACCAGCGCCACCAGCGCCGGCAGCAGCGCCAGGTCGCGCAGCCGGGCTATGGCGACCCGGCCCATCGATGGTGTCGCGGCCGGCCGCGGGTGCGTCCCGCTGATATTGTTCTCGGTGGTCACGCTGCGATCCCCTCGATCGATGCGACCAGAGCATTGTCGCTCCAGCCTGCCTTGTGTTCCGCCACGACGCTGCCATGCCGCATCACCAGCACCCGGTCGCAGGTCCTCAGATCCTCGAGTTCGCCGCTGACGACGAGGATCGCCTTGCCCTCGCGGCGGAGGTTCTCGACCACCGCGAGCAGCGCTTCCTTGGATTTGACGTCGACCCCGGCCGTGGGATCGATCAGCACCACCACCGACGGCCGGCTGGCGAGCGCCCGGCCGAGCACCACCTTCTGCTGGTTGCCGCCCGACAGGCTCGAGACCGGCTGGTCCGGCCCCTCCGTCACCACGCCCAGCCGCCGGATCGCATCCTCGGTGACCCCGGCCCGCCGTTTCGGCGAAATGAAGCCCAGCGGCCCCAGCTTGTCGGCGATGGTCATGGTCGTGTTGTCGGCCACTGACTGCCCGAGCACCAGGCCCTCGACGTGCCGGCTCTTGGGCACGCAGCCGATACCGAGCGCCAGCGCCGCCGGCACGCTGCCCGAGGGCAGCGCCCTGCCCTCGACGGTGATCGCGCCATTGGTGTAGCGGGCCAGCCCGGCGATCGCCTCGGCCACCCCGATGCGGCCGCTGCTGGTGGCGCCCGAGATGCCGATGATCTCTCCGCGCCTTATGGCGAAGCTCACGTCCTTGAAGTCCTCGCCCGCGATGCGGCTGACCTCGAGCGCCACCGGCGCGTCGGCGGGGATCACCCGGCCGACTGCATCGGCAAAGCCGAAATGCACCTGCTCCCCGGTCATCGCCTCGATCAGCCGGTCCTTCGGCAGCTCGGCGACCGGTGCCGAGATGATGTGGCGCGCGTCGCGCAACACCGTCACCTGCTGGCAGATTTCGTAGACCTCCTGCAGGTGGTGCGAGATGAACAGGAAGGTCACACCCTTCCTCTGCAGCTCGCGGATGCGCACGAACAGCCGCCTGATCTCGTCGCCGTCGAGC
>JAEYTN010000028.1 GCA_023433985.1 Pseudomonadota bacterium
CTGTAGAGCACGCCGTCATCGGCGATGGCGCTGACGCCGAGGAACAGCTGATCGAACCAGAGCGCGTCGAGCATGGTCTCGGCCTCGGGACCGACCAGCGAGACGTTCTCGCTGCGCAACGTTCCGCCGATCACCGTGACGCTGAGATTGGGCACGTTGAGGAATTCCTGCGCCACCGTCAGGCCGTTGGTGAAGATGCGCAGCGGCAGCGGGTTGAGCCGGATCAGCCGGGCGAGCTGCAGCACCGTGGTGCCGGCATCGAGGAAGATGGTGGCATGCGGCACGAGCGCCGCGTAGGCCGCCCGCGCAATGGCGCGCTTGGCGACGAGGTGGCGCTTGGCGCGCTCCTGGAACGCGACTTCGACCGACGAGCCCTCGGCGATGCGGGCGCCGCCATGCACTCGGTCGATGGCGCCGGCGCGCTCCAGCACCTGCAGGTCGCGCCGGATGGTGGCCAGCGAGGCGCCAACCGCATCGGCCAGCGCCTGCACCGTGGAGAAGCCATGGGCGTACAGATGCCCGCGGATGGCATCCAGCCGCTCGACCTTAAGCCCTTCGCCCTGCGTCATCGATCCCCTCGCCTGCGCGCTAAAACGAGCCCTTGCGCGCAGACTTGATCCGAGATCGATCAGAAGTCAATCACAATCGTGATTGAATGTGACGCAATGCCCGGCTTAGCTGTAGGCCGGAAGGAGCGAGCCATGCGCCTCGATCAGATCGTCGACGAGGTGCCAGATCTGGTCCGGCGACAGCTCGGCCGCCGTATGCGGATCCATCAGCGCCGCCTGGTAGATGTAGTCGCGCTTGCGCGTCATCGCCGCCGCCACGGTGAGCTCCTGCACCGACACGCTCGACCGGATCACCGCGCCCAGCTGCGGTGGCACGCGGCCGACCTTGATCGGCTGGATGCCGTTGCGATCGACATGGCACGGCACTTCGACCACGCATTCGGCCGGCAGGTTGGCGATAAGTCCCTCGTTGGGCACGTTGCCATAGATCAGGGCCGGCTTGCCAGTGGTGGCGGCGTGGATGATGCCGGCGGCGTATTCGTTGGAGCGCTCGACCTCGATCGGCTTTTCGCCTTCGAGCTCGCGGCGCAGCTGGTGCCAGTTCGAGATCTGGCGCTCGCAGCGGCTGATATATTCGTCGAGCGGGATGTTGAGCTGGTCGATCAGGTCGTTGCGGCCGTCCTTGATGTACCAGGAGGTGTACTCGGAGAAGTGCTCGCTCGACTCGGTGACGAAATGGCCGAGCCGCTTCAGCACGTCGAAGCGGACGCGGTCGTCGGCCGGCACCTTGCCCTCGGCTTCGAGCGCCTTGAGACGCGGGTAAAGGTCCTCGCGGCGGCCGTCGGCGTGGCGCTTCTCGAACTTGAGGAAGAAGGCGACGTGGTTGATGCCGGCCGAGACGTAGTCGATGTCGGCGATGTTCTCGCCGAGCAGCCGGGCGAGGTGCTCGGAGGTGTGCTGCACGCTGTGGCAAAGGCCGACGGTGCGGATCTCGGGCGCCATCTCCTTGATCGCCCAGCAGTTGATCGCCATCGGGTTGACGTATTGCATCATCAGCGCGTTGGGGCAGACCTCCTCCATGTCGCGCACGATCTGCTCGAGCACCGGGATGGTGCGAAGGCCGCGGAAGATGCCGCCGATGCCGAGCGTATCGGCGATGGTCTGGCGCAGGCCGTAGCGCTTGGGCACGTCGAAATCGGTGACGGTCGCCGGCTTGTAGCCGCCCACCTGCATCATCAGGATCACGAAATCGGCGCCGGTGAGGGCCTGGCGGCGGTCCAGCGTCGCTTCGACCGTGACCTTGCCCTGCTGCGTCGCTTCGCCGATGCGGCGGGCGACGATCTCGGAGGTCGCGAGACGCTCGGGGTCGATGTCGTAGAGGCTGATGGCGACGTCGCCGAGGCCGGGCGTCGACAGCACGTCGCCAAGGATGTTCTGGGCGAACACGGTGCTTCCCGCACCGACGAGGCAGATCTTGATCATGGTGGACTCCCAATGGTTGGTGCTTGCATAGCGCCACCGATCCGGGATTTCCTCCGGCCATGAACGAGATTTCTCCCATATCCGCGCCGGAAGAGCCGGGATCGCTGCTGGATGGGCGGTTTTTCATCGAACGGCACATCGCCGACTCGATGGGCGCGGCGCACTGGCACAGCCACCTCGAGCTGAACCTGCTCGAAAGCGGCTCCATGACCTATCTGTTCAACGGCCGGCGCGAGCGCGTGGAGGCGGGGCGGCTGGTGCTGTTCTGGGCCGCCATCCCCCACCGGACGGTGGAAGTGGCGCCGGGCTCGCCGCTAATCTGCGCCTATGTGCCGCTCGCCGAATTCCTGGCGCAGCCGCTCGATGCGGGTTTCAAGCGCGCGCTGATGGGGGGGCAACTGCTGACCGCGGCGGTGCCGGACGAAGTCGACGTGGCGGTGGCGCGGCGCTGGCTCGCCGACTGGGACGGCGGCGACGCGCGGCACCGGCAACTGGTGGCGGACGAGCTGATGCTGCGGGTGCGGCGCTTCTCGCTCGCGGCAGAGGTGGAGGTGGCGGGGCGCGGCGCGGGCGTTCGCCAGCCCACCGAGCGGGTGGAGGCACTGATCGAGCTGGTGCACGGGCACTTCGGCGAGCCGCTGAGCCTGGCGCGGCTGGGGCAGCTTGCCGGCATCCACCCGAGCACGGCGGAGACGGCGTTCCGACGCGTGCTTGGGATTTCGGTGAACGAGTACCTCTTGCGCTACCGGCTGGCGCAGGCGCTGCACCGGCTGGCCGACAGCGACGAGGCGATCCTCGATATCGCCTTTGCCTGCGGCTTCGGTTCGGCAAGCCGGTTCTACGGCGTGTTCAAGGAGCGCACCGGCACGACGCCGCGGCAGTTCCGCGAGCGCATGCGGGGGTAATGGAGATGAGCGTGAAGCCGATCGTGACGGTGGGCGAAATCCTGGTGGAGATCATGGCGGTGCGGCCGGGAGAAGGGTTCCGCGAGCCGATCGAGCTGGTGGGGCCGTTTCCATCGGGGGCGCCGGCGATCTTCATCGACCAGGTGGGACGCCTCGGGCTGCCGGCGGCCATGGTCGGGGCAGTAGGGGACGACGATTTCGGCGCGCTGAACCTCGAGCGGCTGCGGCGCGACGGGGTGGACGTGTCGGCGGTGGCGGTGCATCCGGGCGCGGCTACCGGCAGCGCCTTCGTCCGCTATCGTTCGGATGGCGGGCGGGACTTCGTCTTCAACCTGCGTGACAGCGCCAATCGGCATATCCGGCTCGAGGCGGCGGCGCAGGCGGTGATCGCGCGGGCGGGGCACCTGCATGTCGTCGGCTCCTCGCTCGGGGCGGAACCGGTGGCGGCGGTTGTCCTGGAGGCGATCGAACTGGTGAAGCGGGGCGGTGGGACGGTGTCGTTCGACCCCAACATCCGCAAGGAGATGCTGGAGGCGCCGGGGCTGCGCGAAGCGATGGCGCGGGTGCTCGCAGCGACCGACCTGTTCCTGCCGAGCGGCGACGAGCTGAGGCTGTTCTCGGATGCGGCCGATCCGGTGCGCGACCTGCTGGGGCGGGGGATTGGTGCGGTGGTGCACAAGCTGGGCGCGGCCGGTGCGCGCTACGTCGACGGGGCTGCGGAGGTGGTGCAGCCGGCGTTTGCGGTCACCGAGGTGGATCCGACCGGGGCGGGGGACATTTTCGGTGCGACCTTCGTAGCCGGGTGGAAGCGCGGGCTCCCTGCCGGGGAGAACCTGCGCTTCGCCTGTGCGGCGGGCGCCCTGGCGGTGACCCGCAAGGGGCCGATGGAAGGCGCATCGAGCTACGCCGAGCTCGAGCGCTTCCTTGCTTTATCGGGCTAGCCCTTCGAGCCCGTGGTGGCGATGCCCTGGATCAACTGCTTCTGGAAGATGATGAAGCCGATGATCAGCGGCAGGCTGGCCATCAGGGAGCCGGCCATCAGCACCGGGTAGTTGGTGAGGTGCTCGCCGCGCAGGTTGGCGAGGCCGGCCGACAGCGGCATCTTCTCGGGATCGGTGTTGACCACCAGGGGCCAGAGCAGGTCGTTCCACGACCAGATCGCGACGAGCAGGCCGAGCGCCAGCATGCCCGGGGCCGCGAGCGGCAGCATGATCCGCCAATAGATCTGCCACACATTGGCGCCGTCGAGCCGGGCCGCTTCCTCGAGCTCGGGCGGCAGCTGCATGAAGAACTGCCGCATCAGGAAGGTGCCGAAGGCGCTGAACATGCCGGGCAGGAACAGCGCCGGGATGGAGTTCAACAGGCCCCAGTTCTGCATCAGCTGGTACTGCGGGATGAGGAACATCTGGCCCGGCACCATCATCACGGCGAGGAACAGCATGAAGATGAGGTTCCGCCCCGGGAAGCGCAGCCGGGCGAAGGCGTAGCCCGCGAGCGAGCAGAAGATCACCTGCCCGGCGGTGCGCGCGATCGTCATGATCACCGTGTTGCCGAACAGGTGGCCGAACGGCAGGCTGATGAAGACCTTCTCGAAATTGTCGAAGTTGAACTGCGCCGGGATCAGCACCGGCGGCACCTGGATGGATTCGGCGAACGTCTTGAAGGCGGTGAGCACCTCCCAGACGAACGGGCCGACCATCACCAGCGCCCCCAGCGACAGGAACAGGTGCGGCAGGACGTTACTTTCACCCTTGATCTTAGCCATAGTGCACCCACCGCCGCTGGAGCCGGAACTGGATGGCCGTGAGCACCAGGATCACGATCATCAGGAGGAAGGCGATCGCCGCGGCATAGCCGCCATTGTGCTGGACGAAGCCCTTTTCGAAGAACAGGTAGACCACGGTCTGCGCCTTGGGCAGCGCCGGGTTGGTGACGCTCACCATCAGGTAGATGAGGTCGAACGCCTGGAGCGCGTTGATCACGGTGATCACGCACACGAAGAAGATCGAGGGGGTGAGGAGCGGGATGGTGACCGAGAAGAACTGCCGGATGCCGCCGGCGCCGTCGATCCTGGCCGCCTCGTAGTATTCCTGCGGAATGGTCTGCATGCCGGCGAGCAGAATGACCATGTTGTAGCCCAGCGAACTCCAGATCGCGACGATGCCCACCGCGTAGATCACGGTGTTGGGATCGGCGAGCCAGTAGGGGCCCTGGATGCCGACGAGGCTGAGCAGCCAGTTCACGAGCCCGTAGTCGCCCGAGTAGAGCAGCTTCCACATCAGCGCCACGGCCGAGGGCAGCGTCACCACCGGCAGGAAATAGAGCGTGCGGTAGAAGCCGAGGAACTTCATGCCGGGCCGGTTCAGCAGCGCCGCCACGAGGATCGCGAGCGGCACGCTGAGCAGCGAGAGCAGGGTGTAGATGACGGTGTTGATCGACGACTGCAGCAGCTCGGCGTCGTTCATCACCGTCTGGTAGTTCTTGAGCCCGCTCCACTTGTGGCCGCCGAAGGCGCCCCAGGTGGTGAACGAGTAGTAGAAGGTCTCGAAGATCGGCCAGAGCGAGAAGACGCCCAGGCCGATCGTCGTGGGCAGGATGAACAGGAACGCCCAGCCCATTTCTGCGCGCCGCGCCCGGCTTATCGAGCTGCGGCGTGGCTTGCTTGTGGCGACCGGTCCCGCCGCACTGTTGAGTTCCGCCTGTGGGGAGACTTCGGTCATTGCCATGCCCTTACTCGGCGGCCAGGGCTTCGTTCATCTGCTGGGCGACGCGTGCGGTGACGGCTTCCACCGTCTCTTCGCCCGTCCAGACCTTGGCGAACTCGGTCCGGGCGTTGCGGCGCCAGGCCGGAGTGTTCTCCGAGACCGGGAACGGCATGGCTTCAGGGAGCTGGTCGATCAACGCCTGCGCATTCATCCACGAGAGCGCGTTCACGTAGTTGGTCGCCTCGCCGACATAGGCCGGGATCACGGTGCCGGTGGTCGACTGGATCTCGTTGGCGCGCTTCGAGCCGAGGAAGCTGACGAACTGCCAGGCCTCGTCCGGATGCTTGGTGCCGGCGTAGATCGAGTTGGCGAGGCCGTTCGAGTAGAACTTGCCGCCGGCCGGACCCTTGGGCAGCGGGGCGACGTCGGTGAAGGCCTTGGCCGCCGGCACGTCGGCGATCGCCACCGGGTCCCACGAGCCGCCATAGTACATGGCCACCTTGCCCGAGGTGAACATGGCGAGCGCATCGGTATCGGTCAGCTGCTGCAGGGTGGGCGAGACCTTGTACTTGTTGACGAGGTCAACCCAGTACTGGATGCCGGCAATGGCTTCCGGCTTGTCGTAGCCCGAGCTCTTGCCGTCCTCGCTGATGACGTAGCCGCCGGCCTGCGGGATGGTGAGGTACCAGCCCATCTCGTCGACTTCGGGAGCCGCGATGCCGTAGACGCCCTTGCTGGTGTCGGTCAGCTTCTGGGCCGCATCGATCACGGTGTCCCAGGTCCAGGTCGCATCCGGGAACGGCACGCCGGCAGCGGTGAACAGGTCCTTGTTGTAAAACAGGCCGAAGGCGTTGACGTCCTTGGGCAGGCCGTACTGCACGCCGTCGTACTTGTAGCCCTCGGCCATGGCCGGCACGTAGCTGGCCATGTCGATGCCCTCGGCGGCGATCTTCTCGTCGAGCGGCAGCAGGACGCCGTTGCTGGCATAGAGCTTGAAGTAGGCGAGCGTCATCCACATCACGTCCGGAGCGCTGCCGCCGGTGGCGGAGGTCTGGAGCTTGGTCCAGTAGTCGTCCCACGGGGTGACCTGGATCTTGATGTCGATGTTGGGGTGGGTTTGCTTGAACTCGGCGATGATCTGCTCCATCGCGGGCACCTGCGCGGCGTCCCACAGCGCGTAGGAGAGCGTGACGTTCTCCTGCGCGAAGGCGTTGCCGGCCAGCATGGTGCTGCCCAGCGCGGCGAGTGCCAGCCCCTTGATCAGGCTGCGGCGGTTTCGGTTGGTCTGCATGATTTCCCTCTCATGATGGTCTTCGGCATGACGGCTCCCGCGCCCCTGACGCGCGGCGCCGGATCTCACTGGATGTTCGGCGACAGCACTGCGGCTTCGGTGATGTCCTCGCGGTCGGGCCCCAGGAACCCGGCATCGTAGGTGGGGGTGAGGCCGAGCGCCTGTTCGGCGGCGATCTCCCCGATCATTGGCCCGAGCGTCAGCCCCCAGGCCCCGAGCCCGGTGGCGACGACCACGTTGTCAGTGCGGTGCGGCCTGCCTACGATGGGGTAGCCGTCGCGGCTGCGCGGCCTGAGCCCGACGCGCGTTTCGAGATGCAGGGCCGCGCCGAGCCCGGGCGCGATGCGCAGGGTCTTGTCGAGTACCGAGTGGACGCCGCCCGCCGTGATCCGCGCCTCGAAGCCCGCTTCGGGCTCGTGCGTGCCGCCGACCACGACGCGCCCGTCGGGAAAGCCGAGGAAGTAGTGGCCCTCGAAGGTGTTGATCACCGGGCGCGTGCCGGTCGTCCTGTCGGCGAGCTCGAGATGGACGATCTGCCCGCGCACCGGCTGCACCGACATGCGGGCGCCGAGCAGGTCGAGCAGCGGTTGCGACCACGAGCCGGTGGCGAGCACCACCTTGTCCGCCTTGAGCGGATTGCCGTCGACGCTGAGCGAAACCGAGCGACCGCCGTCGAGGCGGATATCGCCGCGGCCGCTGACGATGCGGGCGCCCAGGCTTTCAGCCAGCCTGCCGATGGCGGCGCACATGCGGCGGCCGTCCATGCGGGCGATGTTCTCGATATAGAGCCCTTCGATGTCGCCGCGGAACTCGGGCCAGGCCGCCTGCAACCCGTCGCCGCCGATGCGCCTGACGTCGCCGACCGGAATGCCGGCCTCGGCGAAGAGCTTGAGCCGCTCGTGCAACTCGGCGAGGCGGGGCAGGTCCGCCTCGCGGGTGGCGAGCACGATCTCGCCGACCTTGTCGAAACCGACATCCGTCACGCCGGCGTCACCGAGCAGCGCCAGGATGCGGGCATAGTGCGAGATGGCGGAGGCGACGAGCGCCGACCACTCGCGGCGCGCCTCGTTGCCGCCGAGGCCCACCGGCGAGACGATGCCCGCTCCCGCGGCGCTCGCCTTGCCCTCGAGGCCGGCATCGACCAGCACGACTTTCGCGCCGGCCTGCACGCACCTGAGCGCCGCGCTGACCCCGACGATGCCGCCACCCAGGACGGCAACATCGAAGTGGTTGTCATCCGGGGTGGCGGCGGTCATCAGCTCGCGCCTCGGGAGAAGGCGGGGATGATCCGGCGGGCGTTCCCGGCAATGACCTGGGACAGTACCTCGTCGGGCAGGTCGATGGCCGAAATGGTCCAGCGCCCCACGCCGGGCGGGTTGCTGTCGCCATAGGGGAAGCACTCGTCCTCGGTGGCGAGGAAGCGGAGGTAACGGCGATAGTCCGAGGCCTTGGCCGGGAAGATGTCGGTGCCGAGCAGCACCCGGTCAGGGTGCTTGAGGCAGAGCTTCCGGGTGGCGCGCGGCTGCCGGCCGAGTTCCGCGATGCGAGCCGAGATATCGACGTGGAAGTTGGGGTAGGTGTCCATCATCCGGCCGACCCAGCCGAGATCCTCGGCATAGCAGCCGACGTGGGCGCCGATGAAATTGACCCGCGGATTGGCCGCGACGCAGTTCTCGAGCGAGTCGAGCAGGCGCTGCAGGCTGGGGAATTCAGGGCCGTAGAAGTGCCAGTCCGGATGCCGGACCAGTTCCTCGTAGCGCTCGTTGGTGTTGTCGAGCGGCTGGAAGAAGGCGGCGGGATCGGCGATGTGGACGAGGATGGGGATCTGCGCTTCGGCGACTTCGTTCCAGACCGGGGCGAGCCGCGGGTCGTCTAGGAAGAAGAGTTCGCCGTGCTCGTCCTTGAGCCTGAGCCCGATATCCTTCCACAGCTTGAGTCCGCTGGCGCCGCGCCCGGCGGAATCCCGCATCGAGGCGGCGAGCCGGTCGGCCCAGCCGGCGGTGGTCGTCTCGGACCAGTCGAGCCGGGCGAAGCTGGCGAAACGACCCGGATAGGCGCGCTCGTAGCGGTCGAGGTTGGTCTCGAGCTCGTCGCCCCAGCCGCCGTCGAGGTTGACCACGCCGGCGACATTGACCTCGTCCATCATCGCGACGAAGGCGGGGACGTCCTTCACCGCCCAGCCATCGGTGTGCCAGCGGCCGAGATGGTTGTGGGCGTCGTAGGCCGGGATCGGGAAGCGCTGCGGGTGGGTTTCGGGCAGCTTGACCATCTGCACCGGTTTGAAGTCTCGCAGCAGCAGGTCCACCTGCGCGTCGGACTCCTTGATCGATACCTTTGCGACCGTGTCGCTCCCTGCCGCCGCCATTGGCTCCCCCGCAGTTCGAACTGATATCGCCAACGTTGTCGTGCGATCCGGTCAATGTCAATCATACTTCTGAGCGAATTTGCGCATTCGTGTTTGTGTCGCGCTCATGGCTGCGCAGCCGCGCCCGTTGCGGGACGGGTGCGGCCGGACTGGACGATGCGGCAGGGCTCAGGTGCTGGCGGGCTGCGGCTCGGGAGCGGCGGCCAGCCGCTGCGCGATGGCGGCGGCGACGAAGAGCTGGAACTGGTGGAACAGCATCACCGGCAGGATGATGAGGCCCGTGGAGGTGCCGGCGAACAGCACGTTGGCCATCGGCACGCCGCTGGCGAGGCTCTTCTGCGAGCCGCAGAAGAGCAGGCTGATACGGTCAGGCCGGCTGAGCCCGATCCTGCGCCCCGCGAAGACGACGAAGCCGATGACGATGGCGAGGAGCGCAAGGTCGAGCCCGACCACAAGCGCGAGGCTTCCCGCGTCCACCCGGCTCCAGATGCCGCCGACCACGCCGGCGCTGAAGGCCGAGTAGACGATCAGGAGGATCGACCCGCGATCGACGACAGTGGTGAGGCGCTTGGCCCGTTCGATCGGGCCGCCGATCCAGCGGCGCAATGCCTGGCCGAGGCCGAAGGGCAGCAGCAGCTGCATGAAGATGACGAGCACCGAGTTGGCATCGAGCACCACTCCGCCGGTGGAGAGCAGCGCCGCGGCGAGCACGGGCGTGAGGAACACCCCGAGGATATTGGAGAGCGAGGCGGCGCAGATGGCGGCGGGCACCTGGCCGCGCGCCATCGCGGTGAGCGCGATGGACGACTGCACGGTGGAGGGAAGGATGCTCAGATAGAGCATGCCGATGGCCAGCTCATGCGGCAGCCAGCGGCCGAAGATGGCGACGAGCGTGAAGCCGAGGATGGGGAAGACAACGAACGTGGTGGCGAGCACCATCGCCTGCAGCTTCCAGTTGCTGATGCCTTCGAGGATGACCTCGCTCTTGAGCTTGGCGCCATAGAGGAAGAACAGCAGCGCCACCGCGCCATAGGCGACCTTGGAGACGATCTCGGCGCCGAAGCCGGAGGCGGGGAGCAGGGTGGCGAGCACCACCGTGCCGAGCAGCATCAGCACATAGGCGTTGGCCTTGATCCACTTGGCGACTGCCTGCACGTCGGAACTCCCCCGTTGACGGCATCCGGCCTATGACATTCTGATGCGTGATAACAGAACTAACAGTTATCGCGGATTGCAATGACCAAGCCGGATATCGCCGATCTCAGCCCCTCGCTGCTCGCCGGCTTTCTCTCGGTGGCGCAGAGCCGCAGCTTTTCGGCCGCGGCGGAGCGGCTGGGGCTGAGGCAATCAACGGTGAGCCAGCAGATCAAGCGCCTGGAGACGGCGCTCGGCCACCGGGTGTTCGAGCGGGACACGCATTCGGTGAAGCTGACGCCCGAGGGCGACGCGCTGGTGGCGATGGCGCGCGACATCCTTGCGGCCAACGAGCGGCTGCAGCGCTTCTTCGCCGCCGAGCCGGCGCGGCAGCGGCTGCGGCTCGGCATCTCGGAGGATTTCGCGCTGTCGGGGCTGGCGGCGGTGCTGCTGCGCTTCGTCGGCGACCATCCGGATGTGGATATCGAGCTGACGGTGGGGCTGAGCGGCTTCCTCTACCAGCGTTACGACGCGGGCGAACTCGACGTCATCTTCGTGAAGCGCCGGCCGGGCGACAGGCGTGGGGAACTGGCCTGGCGCGAGCAACTGGCCTGGATTGGCCGCGAGGGGCTGCAGGTGTCGCCCGCGGGGCCGGTGCCGCTGGTGGTGTACAATCCGCCCAGCATCACCCGCACGCTCGCGATCGGTGTGCTCGATGGCGCCGACCGCAGCTGGCGGCTGGCGGCGAGCAGCGGCAGCCTCAGCGGCCTGCTGGCGGCGCTGCAGGCGGGCCTGGGGGTGGCGGCGTTCTCGCGGCTGCTGCTGCCGCCGGGCCTGTCGGTGCTGCCCGATGCGGTGGGGCTGCCGCCATTGCCGGAGGTGGAGTTCGTCGCCATCGGGCCGGGTGGTCGCAACGTGCTGGCGAACACCTTCGTCGAGGCGCTGATCGACAGCCGGGAGGAGCTGCGGCGGATGGCTACGACGTCCCGGGCCTTCGGCGCGTGATCCGGGCCTGGAGCAGCACCACGGCGAGGAGGAACAGGCCGCGCACGACCGATTGCCAGGCGGCCGAGAGCGAGATCCAGCCCTTGCCGTTCTCGAAGTTGAGCACGTTGAACAGCGTGCCGAGCAGCAGCACGCCCGCGAGCGTCGTCACCACCGAGCCGCTGCCGCCGGTCAGCAGCGTGCCGCCCACCACCACCGCCGCGATGGCGAAGAGTTCCCAGCCGACCCCTTCGGTGGGCTGGCCGGCAAAGCCGAGCGCCGCCAGCAGCACGCCGGCAAGGCCCGCGAGGCCTCCGCTCGCGAGGTAGACGAGGAAGGTGACGCGCGCCACCGGCAGGCCCATCAGCCGTGACGCATCCTCGCCGCCGCCAATGGCGAGCACGGTGCGGCCGGTGCTGGTGTAGTTGAGGACGACCGAGCCGAGGATGTAGGCGACGATGGCGATGGCGGTGGGGATGGGCACGATCCAGATGGTGCCCATGCCCAGCTGCGGGAAGCCGCTCGCGGGGTTGATCGGCACGGAGGTCTGGTTGGAAAGGAGCAGCGCCGTGCCGCTCGCCGCCAGCAGCGTACAGAGCGTGGCGATGAACGGCATGATGTTGGCGCGTGTGACCAGGAGGCCGTTGATGGTGCCGACGATCAGCCCCACGCCGATGCCGGCGGCGACCCCGGGCACGAGCCCGTACTGGCTGCCGAGCGCCGCCGCGACGCTGCCGAGCGCGGCGGTCGAGCCGACGGAAAGGTCGATGCCGCCCGTCATGATGACGAAGCACATGCCCAGTGCGATCAGTGCGAACATGGCGTTGTAGCGGACCACGGTGGTGACGTTGAAGGCGCTGAGGAAATTGTCGTAGCGCCACCAGCCGAACAGGATCAGCGCGGCGAGCGCGATCAGCACGCCATAGGTGCCGACCATGCGGGCGAGCCGGGCGCGGTTCATGCGCGCCTCTGCTGCTGCAGCCAGACGGCGAGCGCGATGATCGCGGCCTTGACGATCAATGCCGCCGCATCGGGCACGCCGTTGGCGAGGAGGGTGTAGCGCACCAGCTGGATGGTGAGCGCGCCGAGCAGCGTGCCAAGGATGGTGGCGCGCCCGCCGACCAGCAGCGTGCCGCCGACCGCGACCGCGGCGATGGCGTCGAGCTCCATGCCGAGGCCGACGAGGTTGGCGTCGCTGGCCGAGTTGATGGCGATGACCACGAGGCCGGCAATGCCGGCGCAGAAGCCGGAGATGGCGTAGACGGCGAGCTTGGTGCGCTTGACCGCGATGCCGGCCAGCTCGGCGGCCCGCTCGTTGCCGCCGGTGGCGAGGATGGAGCGGCCGAAGCGGGTGCGGCGCAGCATCCAGGCGGCGGCGAGCACTAGGGCGACCATGACGATCACCTGCACCGGGATGCCGAGCGGCCGGCCGAGGCCGATCCACTGGAACTCGGGTACCCGGAAGACCTGGAGGTTGGAGTTGGTCAGCGCCTGCGCGATGCCGCGGCCGGCGATGAACAGCACCAGCGTGGCGACGATCGGCTGGATGCGGAATTGCGCCACGAGCCAGCCGTTGAAGAGGCCGCACAACGTGGCGACGAGGACGGCCGCTGCCATCGCCACGGCCACCGCGACCGCGACATTGCCGCCGAAGATGGGGCTCAGGAAGATCAGCGGCGCCAGTGCGCCGGCGATGGCCATGATCGAGCCCACCGAGAGGTCGATGCCGCCGGTGGCGATCACCAGCGTCATGCCGACGGCGACGATGACGATGGTGCAGACCTGCGTGAGGTTGACGTTGAGGGTCTGCAGGGTGGCGAAGTTGCGGGTGAAGATCAGGTTGAAGACGATCAGCAGCACCAGCGCGATCAGGGTGCCGTAGCGGCCGAGGAAGCCGACGAGGTCGAAGCCGTCGAGCGCGCGGCGGGAGGGGGCGGCGTCGGTCACGGCGTGGCCTCCGCGTGGGCGACGTGGCCCTGCGCCATGGCGGCGAGGATGGCCTCCTCGGTGATCGCATCGCCCGAGAGCTCGGCCACGGTGCGGCCCTCGCGCAGCACGAAGACGCGGTCGGCGCCCTCGGCCACTTCCTCGAGCTCCGACGAGATCATCAGCACGGGGAGGCCGCTATCGGAGAGCGAGCGGATGAGACGCTGGATTTCGCCCTTGGCGCCGACGTCGATGCCGCGGGTCGGCTCGTCGAGGATCAGCACGTCGGGGTTGGTGGCCAGCCAGCGGGCGAGCAGCACCTTCTGCTGGTTGCCGCCCGAGAGCTCGCGAATCTTCTGCCCCGGGCCGGAGCACTTGATGCCGAGCTCCTTGATGAAGCGCTCGACGATCTCGCGCTGCCTGGCCTCGTCGACCACGCCGTTGCTGCTGATGCGCGGCAGGAGCGCGAGGGTCAGGTTCTCGGCGACGCTGAGGTCGGGCACGATGCCCTCGAGCTTGCGGTCCTCGGTGACGAAGCCGAAGCCGGCTTCGATGGCGTCGCGCGGATGGGTGGGGGCGTAGGGCTTCTGGCCGAGGCTCATGCTACCCGAACGCGGCGGATCGGCGCCGAACACGACGCGCGCCGTCTCGGTGCGGCCGGCCCCGAGCAGGCCGGCGAAGCCGGCGATCTCGCCGCGGCGAAGCTGGAAGCTGACATCGCGCACCGCCTGCCCGGCGGCCAGCGACTGCGCGTCGAGCACGACCTCGCCGTGCCCCTCGACTGGCGGGCGGCTGAAGGCGGTGGCGTGGCCCTCGACCTTCGAGACGTCGCGGCCGAGCATCTGCGAGACGAGCTCGAGCTTGCCGATCCCGGACATGTCCGCGCTGCGCACGGTGCGGCCGTCGCGCATGATGGTGACGCGGTCGCAGATCTCGTAGAGCTCGTCGAGCTTGTGCGAGACGAAGATGACGGAGACGCCGTCGGCCTTGAGCTGGCGGACGACGTTGAACAGCACCTCCACCTCCTTCTCGTCGAGCGAGGAGGTGGGCTCGTCCATGATGACGAGGCGGGCGGAAAAACCGATGGCGCGGGCGATGGCGACCATCTGCTGGGTGGCGGTGGAAAAATCGGTGAGCGGGCGGCGCACGTCGATGCGGACGCTGAAGCGGCTGAGCAGCCGCTCGGCTTCGGCGTGCATCGCCTTCCAGTCGAGCAGGCCGTAGCGGCGCTTCTCGCGGCCGAGGCAGATGTTCTCGGTGACGCTGCGGAGCGGCACGAGGTTGATCTCCTGGTAGATGGTGCTGATGCCCGAGGCCTGCGCCTGCTGCGGCGAAGCGACCTCGAAGGGCTTGCCGAGAAAGGTGACCTCGCCGCCATCGCGCTTGTGGTAGCCGGTCAGCACCTTGATGAGCGTGGACTTGCCGGCGCCGTTCTGGCCGATCAGCGCGTGCACCTCGGCGGGCCTGACCTCGAGCGAGGCGTCGCTCAGCGCGGGTATCCCTGCGAAGCGCTTGTCGATGCTCCGCATGGACAGCAGCAGCTCGTCGCCCATGTTCGATCGTCCTCCCCCATGGGCAGACTAGTGGAGGCCGCCCGCCTTTGGAAGCGAGCGGCCCGGGCTCGGTGCCTCAGTAGGCCGTGTCGAGCAGGTCCTTGGCGTTCTCGGGCGTGTAGATCTCGTCGGGGTTGATGATCACCGGCGGGATCGCTTCGCCGTTGGCGTAGGCGACGGCGGTGTCGAACGCCTTCGGCCCGAAGCGCGGGTTGCACTCGACCACGGCCTCGATCTTGCCGTCGACCACCAGCTGCACCGCCTCCTTGCCTCCGTCGATGGAGAACACCAGGCAGTCGTCGCGACCCGCCTTGCGGCCGGCCGCCTCGAGCCCCGCGATGGCGCCGATCGCCAACTCGTCGTTGTGGGCATAGATGACGTTGGCTTCCGGGTGCGCCTGCAGCAGCGTCTCCGCCACCTGGCGGCCCTTGTCGCGGGCGAAGTCGCCCGACTGCGAGGCGACGATGGTGTAGCCCTCGTTCTTGGCGATGACATCGTCAAAGCCCTTCTTGCGATCGTTGGCCGGCGAGGAGCCGACGGTGCCTTCGAGCTCGATGATGGTCTTCTTGTCGCCGTTCATGCCCACGAGGTAGTCGGCGATGCGCTGCCCTTCCTCGATGAAGTTCGAGCCGATGAAGCAGACATAGTCTTCGCCCGGCTTGGCGAGGTCCTGCGCCACGTTGCGGTCGAGCAGGATGATCGGGATGTTGGCGCCCTTGGCCGCCATGATGGCGGGAATGAGCGGCACTTCCTCGCGCGGGGCGAGGAAGATCAGGTCGACCTGCTGCGCGATCATCGAGTTGACGTCGGCGACCTGCTTGGCGGCGGAGCCGGCGGCATCGGTATAGACCAGCTGCCAGCCGCGCTTGGCCGCCTCGTCCTGCATGGACTTGGTCTGGGCGAGGCGCCAGGGGTTGTTGGACTCGGTCTGGGCGAAGCCGACCTTGTAGGTGTCCTTCTTGGCGAGCGGCGGGGCGGCGGCGAAGGCACGGCTCGCGAAGGTGGCCGCTGCGGCAGCCATGGCAGACGAAATCAGTAGTCGGCGACGATTGATGATCATGCTTTCCTCCCTAATCTCCTCAATGGTCAGGCACGTCTCAGACGGGGCGGTGTGGCCCCTGCTGTCTCCGGCTCGCGCCGGTATGGTGCTCACGCGACATGGCGATTCTCCGCCGGGTTGCCGGCGCTGGCCTCGGCGCCGAGAATGAAGCTGGCGCACCGGTCGCCCAGCATCATGGCGGGCGCCGCGGTATTGCCGGCATTGATGTTGGGGCAGGCCGACATGTCGGCGACGCGCAGGTTGTCGATCCCGCGCACCCGCATGGCGGCGTCGAGCACGGCCATGCGGTCGCCGTCGGCGCCCATGCGCGCCGTGCCGGCAGGGTGATAGTTGGTCTTCACCAGCCGCTTGCAGTGGGTGGCGAGCGCCTCGTCGCTGAGGTCGGCCGGGTCGGGCTTCACGATCTTCGCCACCCGGTCGCCGAGCGGTCCGCTCCCGAAGGCGCGAAGGAAGAAGCGCTGCCCGGCGATCATGGTCTGCATGTCGTCGGGATGCTGCAGGAGGTGCGGCGAGACGACCGGCATATCGTTGGGGTCGGCGGAGCGCAGCTTCACGTAGCCGCGCGACTTCGGCTTGGTCACCACGGTGGTGATGGTGACGCCGTGGGTCTTCTCCACCGCGTCCAGCACGTCGCGGTCGAGATAGATGTCCGGCACGCAGAAGGCCTGGATGGAGGGCTCGGCCTCGGGATCGAGCGGGTTGACGAAGGCGCCGGCCTCGACGCCCGCGGAGAGGATCTTGCCGCCGCCGAACAGCTTGAAGTGCATCCCGTGCTGGATCATCCGCCACCCTTCGCCCTGGCCGTGGTAGCCATAGGGGCCCTTGAAGGTGGCGATGATCGGCACCTCGGGGTGATCCATCAGGTTCTGCCCGACGCCCGGCAGATCGGCGACGACGTCGATGCCGTGGGTGCGAAGCTCGTCGGCCGGGCCGATGCCCGAGAGCATCAGCAGCTTCGGCGTCACCAGCGCGCCCGACGTGACGATGATGTCCGCCTTCGCCCGCGCGGTCTGCTCCTGGCCGGAGGCATCGCGGTAGAGCACGCCCGTGGCGCGCTCGTTGTCGACCGCGATGCGGCTCACCGCGGCGTTGAGCTTCAGCGTCAGCAGCGGATTGCGGCGCAGCGGCTCGATGAAGGCGTAGGCGGCGCTCGAGCGCTTCCCCTGCCGGTTCATGAACTGGTAGAAGCCGACGCCACGCTGGCTGGGGCCGTTGAAATCGTGCGTGAACGGCACGCCGAGGCCCTGCAGGCTCTGCACGAACCAGCGCGAGACGTTGTCGATATAGCCCGGGTCGGAGACAAGCAGCGGGCCTTCGGAGTTGTGGCGCTCGTCGTAGAGCCGGTTGTTGCCTTCCATGCCGCGGAAATGCGGCAGCACGTGCTCCCAGGCCCAGCGTACGCCGGCATTGTTGCCGCGCAGCAGTTCGTCCCATGCGTCGTAGTCGGAGGGGCGGCCGCGCATGTAGACCTGCGCGTTCACCGAGGTGCCGCCGCCCAGGACGTTGCCTTGGCTGATCTCGTGCACGCGGCCGTCGAGATGCTCCTGCGGCGTCGTGCGGTGATAGCGCATGAACTTGCTGCCGTTGATCATCTTGAAGATGCCTGGCGGCATGTCGAGCAACGGGTGGTGGTGCGAGTGCCCGGCTTCGAGCAGCAGCACGCGCCGGCCGGCTTCGACGAGGCGCGCAGCGGCGACGCAGCCGGCGGCCCCGCCGCCGATGACGATGTGGTCGAAGGTTTCAGCCATCGGCCGTGCCCACC
>JAEYTN010000032.1 GCA_023433985.1 Pseudomonadota bacterium
CCGGGATGCCGATGCCGGTCTTGGCCGAGATGAGGACGGCGTCGGAGGCGTCGAGGCCGATCACGTCCTCGATCTGCTGCTTGACGCGCTCGGGCTCGGCCGCCGGCAGGTCGATCTTGTTCAGCACCACGACGATCTCGTGGTTGGCGTCGATCGCCTGGTAGACGTTGGCCAGGGTCTGCGCCTCGACGCCCTGGCTGGCATCGACGACGAGCAGCGAGCCCTCGACGGCGGCGAGCGAGCGGTTCACCTCGTAGGCGAAATCGACGTGGCCGGGCGTATCGATGAGGTTGAGGACGTACTGCTCGCCGTTCTGCGCCTTGTAGTTGAGGCGCACCGTCTGCGCCTTGATGGTGATGCCGCGCTCGCGCTCGATCTCCATCGAATCGAGCACCTGCTCCTTCATCTCGCGCGCCTCAAGCCCGCCGGTCAGCTGGATCAGCCGGTCGGCGAGGGTGGATTTCCCGTGGTCGATATGGGCGACGATGGAGAAATTGCGGATGTGGTCGAGGGGCACGGACATACGGCCGCTGATAGCAGAGCCGCATGACCGGGCAAAGATGGTTTATCGGGCGTTAACAGCGCCGGGCGGTGGAGGGTTGGCGCGGAGGGGCAAGGAGGGCGCGCACCACGTCGCGGCGCACCGTGGCGACGACCGCACGGGCGAGCGTGTCCCACCCGGGCCGGAGGCTGGACGCCGACGCATCGCGGCCTGCTCGATGACATGGAAGCAGGGGACGTACTTCTGAGCCGATCACGTCGCCGTGGTGGTTAAGCGGCCGTAAACCTGGTTGCGCCAACAAGAGGATCGCGGGCCGATGCGGTGCTCGCGGTCTACTTCCGGTCTGGGGTTTCGAGATGCGCTTGCCAACACTGTTTCCGGCCCTCGTGGCGCTGCTGCTGGCGACCCCTGCCGGGGCTGCGGATTGGACCTATGAGAATGCCGGGGTGCCGGGGGCCTTTGCCTATAACGGGCAGGCGCAGCTCGATTTTACCTGCCGGGGTGGCGAGCTGGTGATGGGGTTCTGGGTGCGGAGCCCGGAGGCGGGGGTGGCGAACGCAGGGTCGATGAACCTATCGATCGCACCCGATGGGGCGGGGGCGGACGGCAGCAGCTTCGCCCAGGACATGCCGCTGATCCACGGCGACGGCACCATGATGGTGGTGCGGGGGCCGGTGGCGCGGCAATGGGCGCGCATCGCGCGGGCCGCGAAATCGACACTGAGGGTGACCTTCGTGCACCGAAATGCGGCGGGCGGGCTCGACCGGTTCAATGCCAACGACTTCGGCGCCGGCGGCTCGTCGGCGGCGATCGGGCAGGTGCTGGAGCGGTGCGGGTAAGGGGGCTCCGCCCACTGTCAAATCCGGGTCGCCCGACCTGTCGCCGCCATGGTTCTTCTCGCCCGCCACACGAGGAGAAGCGCCATGTCGCTGCACTATTCGGGAATGCCGTCGCACCTTGCCGCCGCCTACCGGGACGGGGGCCCGACGCCAACGGGATGGCGCCGGAGCGGCGGATATCGGATGGGAACGGGGTGCCGTGCCGGCATTGCCTGGGCAATGTGGGGGCGGGCGAGCCTTTCCTGACCCTCGCGTACCGGCCGTTCCCGGCACCGCAGCCCTATGCCGAACTGGGGCCGGTGTTCATCCACGCCGAGGCGTGCCCGGCGCACCCTCCGGAGGCGGGGCTGCCGGCGCGCGAGCGGCGGGGGAGTGGACGGATCCTGCGCGGCTACGGCGCCGACGACCGCATCGTCTACGGCACCGGCAAGGTGGTGGCGAATGCCGACATCGAAGCCGAGGCGGCGGCGATCCTGAGCCGGCCCGAGGTCGCCTATGTCCATATGCGCTCGGCGACCAACAACTGCTTCACCCTGAGGATCGACAGGGCGGCCTAGCGGCAACCCGCGATGGGTGCGGCGCGTTCGAGGTGCCATGCGGAAAATCCTGGCCTCGATCGCTATCCTCCTCTGCCTGCCGGTCCTCGCGCAGGAAGGAGGCGGGGGCGGGCCGCCGCCATTGCCGAAGCCGCGGCCGGCGGAACTCGAAAGCGCCGCCTCGCCCGGCATAAGGCCGGCCTGGGCCGAGGTGGAGCAGCCCGCGGCGCCAGCGGTGCCGCTGCCGCGCCAGCGCCCGGCGGAAGAGGCGGAGCCGCCCGCCGACACGCCACCCGCGTCGCCTGATACGCACGCCGCGGAGCCCCCGGCCGAGCCGCGCGTCTACCAGGTCGCCTGCCCGGCCGTGCTGCAGGGCAGGGTGGAGGCCGAGATGCTGCCGCCGATTGCCGAGCGGCAATGCGGGGCGCAATCGCCGCTGTCGGTGACCGGCGTGCTGTCCAATGGCCGCACGGTGCCGGTTTCGGGCGGCGTGACCACCGATTGCGGCGTGGCGAGCGCCCTGCCCGATTGGGTGGAAGCGGTGGACAGTTACGTCATGGCGCGGGAGAACTCGCGGATCGCCGAGGTGATCGTCGGCACCTCCTACATGTGCCGCAACGTCAATGGCGCCGACGCCGGCAATCTCAGCTTCCACGCCTTTGCCGACGCGCTCGACGTGGTGGGCTTCAGGCTCGAGGACGGTCGGACGGTGACGGTGGAGGGCGGCTGGAGCGATGCGCTCTCGTCCGAGGGCCGGTTGCTGCGCTACGCCCACGATGCAGCCTGCTCGCACTTCACCACGGTGCTCGGGCCCGAGGCCAATGCCGAGCACCACGACCATCTCCACCTCGACCTCGGCTGCCACGGCAGGACCTGCACGGCACGGCTCTGCGAGTAGCCGCGGAGGCGGCTTCGTGCTAGCGGCAGGGGCATGACCGAGACGCCCCAGTTCGAAATCTTCCTCGTCGCTACGCCGGGCCTCGAAGCACCGCTTGCCGACGAAGCGCGCCGCGCCGGCTTCGATGCGAAGCTGGTCGAGGGTGGCGTGGCGTTCACGGGCGGATGGCCCGAAGTGTGGAGGGCCAATCTCGAATTGAGGGGCGCGACGCGCGTCTTGGCCCGGATCGCGGAGTTCCGGGCGATGCACCTCGCGCAGCTCGACAAACGCTCGCGCAAGGTGGCGTGGGGCGATTTCCTCCGGCCGGACGTGCCGGTAACGGTGGAGGCGAGCTGCCGTCGCTCCAAGATCTACCACGCGGGCGCGGCGGCGCAGCGGGTGGCGACCGCGATCCGCGAGGAGCTCGGGGCGCCCGTGGCCGATGCGGCTTCGGTGCGGGTGCTGGCGCGGATCGAGGACGACCTGGTGACGATCTCGATCGATACGACGGGTGAGTCGCTGCACAAGCGCGGCCACAAGGAAGCCGTCGCCCGCGCCCCGATGCGCGAGACCATGGCGGCGATGTTCCTGGCGCAGTGCGGCTTTCGCGGCGACGAACCGGTGCTCGACCCCATGTGCGGCTCGGGCACCTTCGTGATCGAGGCGGCCGAGATAGCGGCGGGGCTGGAGCCGGGGCGGACCCGGAGCTTCGCCTTCGAGGAACTCAGGACCTTCGATGGGAACGCCTGGGCGGCGATGAAGGCCGAGGGCGGGGGCCGGCCGGTGCAGCTCCGCTTCTTCGGCCGCGACCGCGATGCCGGCGCGATCCGCATGGCCGGCGAGAATGCCGGGCGGGCCGGGGTGGCGGCGCTGGCGGAGTTCGAAGCAACGCCTGTGGAGGAGCTGCAGCGGCCCGACGGTCCGCCGGGGCTGGTGATCGTCAACCCGCCCTATGGCGCGCGTATCGGCCACAAGGGGCCGTTGCTGCTGCTGCACCGGCGACTGGGCGATGCGCTGAAGGCAAAGTTCTCGGGTTGGCGGGTGGGGATTGTCACCGCCGATGCCGAGCTGGCGCGCGCCACGGGACTTCCCTTCGCCAAGCCCGGAGCCCCGGTGCTGCATGGCGGGATACGCGTGACGCTGTGGCAGACGGGGCCGTTGCCGTAGGGGCTGCGGCCCGACAGTCCGCCCTCAGATGATCGGCGTCAGGTCCTTGCGCATGTTGGCGATGGCCATGGTGGTGCCGTCGGCGAAACGGAGATCGCTGCGCCCGGTGACGAGGTAGCCGCGGGCCGAAAAGAACGGCTTGGCGTTGATGGGGGCGCGGACGGCGAGCTCGAACGTGCCGATGGAGGTCGCGGCGGTTTCGAGCGTGAGGAGCAGCACGCGGCCGATGCCGCCGCGCACCATGCCGGGCAGCACGTAGCAGCCGGCGATCTCGCCCGCCTCCGGGACCACCACGCCGTAGCCGACGACGCTGCCGGCGCTTTCGGCCACGAAGCAGAGGCCCCCATCGTCCTGCGCCTCGCGATAGCGCCGCTCGGCTCCGTCGAGGGTGACGTCAGGCGCCCACAGGTCGCGCACCGCCTGCGGATAATACCCCGCGGCGAGCTGGTGCACGGCCGCATGGTGCACGGCGGCGATGCCCAGCGCATCCGCGAGGCGCGCCGGACGGACGCCGAAGCTGCGTTTGGCCTCGAGCATGGCGCCTCAGGGAGCGTCGGACTCGTTGCGGGGGTGATGGGCAGGCAGGTCGGCCCAGTCGCGCGGAGTCCAGCTGCTGGTCCAGTCGCGGGGCGCGGCCGCCCGGGGCTTGCTCTGCGGGCGGCGGGTGAGCCGGGTCAGAAGGTTATGCATGTTCATCTCTTTCTCCCGGGTTTCGGGATGGGCGGGGCTTATCGTCCCGCCGCGATGAACTGGCGCTGAACCCGGCTGTCAGGTGCGCGGGTGGTGGACCGGCAGGTCGGCGAGTTCGCGCGGGCTCATCCGGTCGGTCGGGTCGGCGGGGGCGTCGGCCTCGAACAGGCCGGCCAGCAGGTCGCGGAGCAGTGTGAAGATTTTGTCCATTTCCAAGCCTCCTTTCGTGTTCGCTTGCAAGGCAGATATCGCGCTGGGTTGGCGCTGCGGCAATCGACAAGAACTTGGGAGGGGTGTAGAAAATCTACATGGCCTCGCCGTTTCCCATTCCGCTCAACGCCATCCGCGCCATCGAGATCGTGGCGCGGCGCGGCGCCCTGGCGCCCGCCGCGGAGGAACTGGGGGTGACGCCGGGCGCGGTGAGCCAGCACCTCAGGCGGGCCGAGGAGCGGCTGGGGCTCGAACTGTTCGAGCGCACGCCGCAGGGGTTGCGGCCCACCGATGCGCTGCGCGCCGTGCTGCCGCAGCTGACGCAGGGCTTCAACGCCCTGTCCGAAGGGCTGGCGAACCTGCGCGGTGCCGACGAGCACGTGCTGACGCTGACGGTGGGCTCGGTCTTTGCCTCGCGCTGGCTGATCTGGCGCATCGCCAAGTTCAACCGGCTCTACCCCCAGATCGAGACGCGGCTGGTGGTGACCGGCAACATGATCGACCTTGCGCATTCCGACATCGACTGCGGTATCCGTTTCGGTCGCGGGGCGTGGCCGGGGGTGACGGCCGAACTGGCCGGTGGCAACCGCTACTCGCCCGTGGCGGCGGCGGCCCTGGCGGCGAAGCTCAAACGGCCGGAGGACCTGCGGCACCTGCCGCTGATCCGCGACACGGCGAGCATGCTGCCCTGGGAGCCGTGGTTCGAGGCCGCCGGGATCGCTCCGATCGAGGTGGCGGGGCCGCGCTACGACGACCCGGCGCTCGCCTTCGACGCCGCGATTTCGGAGCAGGGGGTGCTGATGGCGGTGGACCTGATGTCGGCCGACGCCGTGAGCGACGGCCGGCTGGTGCGGCCCTTCGAGGTCGCCGTGGATGCGGATGTCGGCTACTGGTTCATCTTCCCCGAGGGGCGGCGGATGCCCAGGAAGGTGCGGCTGTTCCGCGACTGGCTGCGCACCGAAGTGCCGGATTCGGCAGAGGGGTATGTTGCGCAGGTGAAGCGGGCGGAGGCCAACGCGGCACCGAGCGGGACGGCCCCGCCATAAGGGGGAGGTGGGCTCCCGCGAAAGCAAAAGGGCAGCCTCGCGGCCGCCCTCGTGTCAGCTTCGTGCTGCCGCCGTCACTTCGGCGCCAGCACCATCACCATCTGGCGGCCTTCCGAGCGGGGCGCGGATTCGACCTTGGCCTTGTCCTCGAACTCGCTCTGCACCTTCATCAGCACCTGCATGCCGAGGTCCTGGTGCGCCATTTCGCGGCCGCGGAAACGCATCGTGACCTTGACCCGGTCGCCGTCCTCGAGGAAGCGGCTGGGGGCCTTCATCTTGGTCTCGTAATCGTGCGTGTCGATACCCGGACGCATCTGGATTTCCTTGACCTCGATCACCTTCTGCTTCTTGCGCGCCTCGGCCGCCTTCTTCTGGGCAGCGTATTTGAAGCGGCCCAGATCGAGAATCTTGGCAACTGGCGGGGTCGAGTTGGGGGAGATGATGACCAGGTCGAGACCCTGCTCCTGCGCTTCGGCGAGCGCTTCGCGCGTTCGCACCACGCCGCGATTGGCGCCTTCGCCATCGATCAGCTGGACGTCGGGGGAGGAGATGTCTTCGTTGGACTGCGGCCCATCCTTCTGGGGCGCGACGGGTCTCATGGGACGACGAATGGCAGACGATCCTTCAGTTGTTACCGGAGCGGCGGGAAATCGGCGCTAAAATCGTGCTGCGCCGGACATAAGTCAACACTGCGGCAGATAAGAATTAAGTCGGCAAACGTGGCATGCACGCAACGAGTTGCCCACCATGATGCGACGGGGCAGAACTGCGCGCATCCAGCACCCGACGGACTGCCCATCATGGCCGAAGCCGAATTGCAACTGATCGACGTGGGCCTGGGCGCTGCCGCCCGCCCCATCGCCGTGCTGCGCCGCCCCGGCTCGGCCCCCGGGATATTCTGGCTCGGCGGCTTCCGTTCCGAGATGACGGGCGGCAAGGCGACCGCACTCGATTCGCTCGGCGCAGATCTGGGCGCCGCCGTCACCCGCTTCGATTATTCGGGCCACGGCCGGTCGGGCGGCGACTTCCTCGCGGGGACGATCTCCCGCTGGCTCGAGGAGGCGCTCGCGGTGTTCGCGACGACCAGGGGGCCGCAGGTGGTGGTCGGCTCCTCGATGGGCGGCTGGCTGGCGCTGCTGCTGGCGCGCGAACTCAATCGGCAGGGCCTCGGCGACAGGCTCAAGGAGCTGGTGCTGATCGCGCCCGCGGTCGACATGACCGAGGAGCTGATGCGCAAGGGCTTCACCAAAAAGCAGCTGAAGGCGCTGCGGGAGGCGGGGCGGGTCGACCGGCCCTCGGAATATTCGGACGAGCCCTATCCGATCACCGCGGCGCTGCTCGACGACGGCAGGCAGCACCTGCTGTTCGGCCGCGGCATCGACCCGGGCGTTCCCATCACGATCCTGCAGGGCGGCAAGGACAGGGACGTGCCGCGCGAGCACACGATGCGGCTGGTGCAGCATCTGCTCGTCGATCCGGTGACGGTGACCCTGGTGCCGGACGGCGACCATCGCCTCAGCCGCCCAGAGGACCTGGAGTTGCTGCGGGCGGCGGTCAAGCGGGCGCTCGAAGTGCCGCCCGAGCAACTGGATCTCGAGCTCTAGCGGACCTGCAGCGGCGTCTTCTGCCGCCCCTCGGCGTCGAAGTTCGCTTCGTCGAGCCAGCGCTCGAAGCCGGCCTTGCGGGTCGGCCACTCGGTGTCGAGCATGGAGAACCAGGCGGTGTCGCGGTTCTCTCCCTTGACGATCATGTGCTGGCGGAACAGGCCCTCGTAGGTGAAGCCGAAGCGCTCGGCGGCGCGCTTCGAGGGCGCATTGGCGTCATTGCATTTCCACTCGAAGCGGCGATAGCCGAGATCATCGAAGATGTGGCGGGCCATGAGGTAGACCGCCTCGGTGGCGAGCCGGGTGCGGGCGACGCCCGGCCCCCAGTAGATGCCGCCGATCTCGATCACGCCGTGCCCGGGCACGATGCGCATCAGCGACTGCCGGCCGCCGGCGCGACCGGACGCACGGTCGACGACCGCGAACACCAGCGGGTCTTCGCCCGTATGGACGCGGTGCACCCAGGCTTCCATGTCGGCAAGGCCGCCGGGCGCCTCTTCCGACAGGTAGCGGTAGCGTTCGCCCGCGCCCGGGTCGTTCGAGGCGGCGTAGAGGTCCGAGGCGTGCTCGGGGCCGAGCGGCTCGAGCCGGACGTAGCGGCCCTCGAGCACGACGCGCTGCGGACGGGCGGTGGCGGACGAAACGGTCATGCGTGGCTCTTCCAGATGGCGTCGAGGCCTTCGCGGTAGCTGGTATAGCTTAGCCTGGTGTTGAGCGCCGCGAGCAGGCGCTTCGAGCTCACCCGCTTGTTGTCGGAATAGAAGCTGCGCGCCATCTCGGTCATCGCCGCCGTCTCGAACGGCACCTCGGCCGGCGGGGCGACGCCCATCTTCCCGGCTGCGTAGGTGACGAGGTCCTGTGGCGGAGCCGGCTCGGCATCGGCGAGGTTGTAGGTGCCGGCGAGCCGCTGCAGCGCAGCGAGCGCGGTGATGCGGCCGATGTCCTCGACATGGATGCGGTTGAACACCTGGCCCGGCTTGACGATGCGCCGCGCCGTGCCCTCGCGCAGCTTGTCGAAGGCCGAGCGGCCCGGGCCGTAGATGCCGGCAAGCCGCTCGATGAACAGCGGCACGCCGCGCGCCTCGGCGTAGTCGCGCCAGGCCTGCTCGGCCTCGACGCGCTGCTTCGAGCGCCGGTTGAGAGGTCGGGTGGGGGCGGTTTCGTCGATCCACTCCCCGCCGAAATCGCCATAGACGCCCACGGTGGAGAAATAGCCGATCCACTGGAGGTTCGGCGCCGCGTCGAGATCGGCGCGGTGGAGGTTGAGCGCCGGATCGCCCCGCTCGTCGGGCGGGATCGACAGGATGACGTGGGTGGCCTGCCGCAGGTCCTCGCCCAGCGTCGGGCCCGGAACCTCGCCATCGAAGACGTGGATACGGTAGTTGGAATCGGCGAACGCCTCGGCCCCCTCGGCCGATCGCGTGGTCCCGGCGATCGGAATGTCCGGATCGCGAAGCTGGTGGATTGCGCGGGCCGTGGCGCGCGAGGAATAGCCCATGCCGAAGAAGAAGACGCCCATCCGGAGCAACTCGTGAAGTTAGCGCGCGCCGGCTGGGACGACCGCGTTCCATTCTGCCTGGACGCTGGTGTCGCCTTCCCGGGGCAAAAGTTCAAGCCTCAACGCATGGGCGCGCGTTTCAGTCGCGAGCCGGCGCACCGCCCACACGGCGGCGCCACGGATGAGCGGATCGGGGTCGCTGAGACGGGCCTCGGCCTGGGGCAGCAGCGACAGGTCGCCGGAGTTGCCGACGGCGATCAGCACGTTGCGCAGGAAGCGGGCATGGCCGATGCGCTTGACCGGCGAGCCGGAAAACAGCGCGCGGAAGGCCGGATCGTCGAGTGCGACGAGGTCGGCGAGCGCCGGGGTTTTGAGATCGTCGCGGGCGCGCAGCTTCATCTCGTGCGTTGCCGATGCGAACTTGTTCCACGGGCACACGGCGAGGCAGTCGTCGCAGCCATAGATGCGGTTGCCCATGGGCACGCGGAATTCGTGCGGGATGGGACCCTTGAGCTCGATGTTGAGGTAGCTGAGGCAGCGCCGCGCATCGAGCTGGAACGGCGCCGGAAAGGCGTTGGTCGGGCACACCTCGAGGCAGCGCGTGCAGGTGCCGCAGCTTTCGGGGTGCGGCGCGTCGGCCGGCAGCTCGGCGGTGGTGAAGATGGCGCCGAGGAACAGCCACGAGCCGAACACGCGCGACACCACCACGGTGTGCTTGCCCTGCCAGCCGAGCCCGGCCGCTTCCGCCAACGGCTTCTCCATCACCGGCGCGGTATCGACGAACACCTTCACCTTCGCCCCGCTGCGCGCCTCGAGCAGGTTGGCGATCTCCTTGAGCCGGCCCTTGATGACGTCGTGGTAGTCGCGGTTGCGCGCATAGACCGAGATGTTGCCGGCCGAGCGCTCGGCCAGCGTGGCCATCGGATCGCTGTCGGGACCGTAGTTGACCCCGAGCATGATGACGGAACGGGCCTTGTCCCAGAGCCCCACGGGCGAGCCGCGTCGCCCGGGCGTCTCGGCCATCCATTCCATCTCGCCGTGCCACCCCACGCGGAGCGCATGCTCCAGCTTCTCGCGCAGGTCCGGCCGCGCATCGGCGCGCGCGACCCCGAACGCATCGAACCCCAGCGACTTCGCACGGGCGCGGATTTCGGCGAGGACGGCGTCTCCGCTACTTTGCGGCAACGTCCTGTTCCATCAGCATTCGGATATAGCGGGTGTACGGGATGCCCCGGGCCCTCGCCTTGTCCTTCACCGAGTCGAGCAGCGACTGCGGCACGCGCATGTTCACCTGCGCTTCCTTCTTCTCGAACTCGAAGTGGTGGGGCTTGAACTGCGACATATCGAGATCGGAGAGGTCCTGCATGAGGAAAGCCTCGGCCTCTTCGTCAGTGGTCATCCTCGGTACCTTGCGACCGCCAGAGGTGCTCATATTTTTTTATCTCCTTGCGATGCATGTAGCGAGCGCCGATCGGCCGGACTATCTCGACTTCTCCCACCATGCGGAGGGTGAAGACGATGAAGACCGGTCTGCCGCTGGCGTTCAGCCCCACAGCGATGATCCGGTCCTCGTCCCGGGAGTGCTCATAGTACGGAACGAGGAAGGGTGTATGGTCCAGAACGTGCTGGATCTCTTCAATTGTGACGCCGTGCTTCTGGCATTTCGCCAGTTTCCAGCATCCAGTAGAGCCGAGACCGCAACGCCATTCGCGGCGCTCCCTACACCAATGTATATACAATAGTGTAGTTGGATCAGGAATCCAAGCCGCTCAGAAATCCAGGTCCGCGTACCCCGCGGCAGCGGGCATGCCGGCGACGCGGTCGCTGAGGAGGGAGCGGAAGGCGGGGCGGGATTTTATGCGGGCGTACCACTGGCGCGTTTCGACCGAAGTGTCCCAGGCGACGTCGCCCAGGTAGTCGAGGCTCGAGAGGTGCGCCGCGAGCGCGAAGTCGGCCAGCGTCATGGCGTCGCCGGCGATCCAGTGGCGGGTGGCGAACAGCCAGTTGAAGTAGAGCAGGTGCTCGGCGAGGTTTGCCTTGGCGACGCGCAGCACGCCGGGTTCGGGCGTGCCGCGCTGGTCGCGCTTCACGATCTTTTCCTCGAGGATGTAGCGGGTCACCTCGTCGTTGAGCTTGACCAGAACCCACTCGAGCAGCCGCCACATCTCGGCCCGATCCGCCGGTTCGGCCGGAAACAGACCGGAGACATTCTCGGGCGAGTAGCGGTCCTCGATCGAGTGGATCACGCCCAGCGTGCCGACGATCGGCGGCTGTCCGTCCTCGATGAGGATCGGCACCGTGGCGGCCGGGTTGAGCTCGAGGATCGCCGGGTCGCGCGTCCACGGCTTGATGTCCTCGAGCGCCACCTCCACGCCGTATTCGGCGAACATCAGGCGCGCGAGGCGCGAAGCGGGGTCAAGCCGGTGCTGCAGCAGTCGAGGCATGCGCGGGACGATCCTTGGCGGGGAGCGGCAAATCGGGCTAGAAGCGGCGCCACTGTCCCCTGAGGCTGGGATGAGTAGGGGATCAGATGAACGGCGATCAAGGTCTTTTTGTGCCGGCCATCCTCGGCATCATCGAGGGGCTTACCGAATTCCTACCAGTGAGCTCGACCGCTCATATTCTGTTAGCGGGTCACTTCCTCGGCTTTAACAGTCCGGGGCGGGTTTTCGAGGTGCTGATCCAGTTCGGCGCGCTCCTCGCCATCGTCATCGTCTACCTCGGCCGGCTGGTGGCATTGCTGCGCGACGCCATCGCGCGGAAGCCCGGCGCCTGGCGCTTCATCCTGTGCGTCGTGCTCGCCTCGTTCCCGGCGGCGGTGGCCGGCGTGCTGCTGCACGATTTCATCAAGACGGTGATCTACGAGACGCCGGTAGTGTTCTGCGTGTCGCTCATCCTGGGCGGCATCGTGCTGCTTTATGTCGATCAGCTGAAGCTCACGCCGAAGTACACCGATGTCAGCCAGTTCCCGCCGCTGCTCTGCCTCTATGTCGGGCTGTTCCAGATGCTGGCGCTGATCCCCGGCGTGTCGCGCTCGGGCGCCACCATCGTCGGCTCGCTGCTGATGGGGACGGACAAGCGCTCGGCCGCCGAGTTCACCTTCTGGATCGCCATGCCGATCATGGGCGGGGCGTTCCTCTACGACCTCTACAAGAGCCGCGACGTCATCACCTCCGAGCTCGGGCTGGCAGTGATCATCGGCTTCGCCATGGCCTTCATCGTCGCCTTCTTCGTGGTGAAATTCCTGCTCGACTACATCAGCCGGCACGGCTTCGCCATCTTCGCCTACTGGCGCATCTTCGTGGGTGCGATCGGGCTGTGGGGCGTGCTGCTGTTCAAGTAACGGCGGGGCGGCCGGCGCGGGCCGGGGTGACAAACCTCTCGGCGGCCATCATATTGACGCTCCCGGAATCGGCGGTGGGGATGTCCGTGGCCAGCAAGCCCAATATCGATGCGTATTTCGAGCGCATCGGCTTTTCGGGGTCGATCGCCCCCACCCTCGAGACGCTGTCCCAGCTGCATGCGCTGCACCCGGCGGCGATCCCCTGGGAGAACCTCGACCCGCTGATGGGCGTGCCCGTACGCCTCGACCTCGCCAACCTGCAGCAGAAGCTGCTCTTCGACCGGCGGGGGGGCTACTGCTTCGAGCACAACAGCCTGTTCCGCGCCATGCTGCGGGACCTGGATTTCGACGTGAAGGTGCACGGAGCCCGCGTCATCTGGGGCACGCCCGAAGGCGAGGAGCCGCCGCTGCGGCACATGGTGCTGACGGTGGACCTGGCGGGCGTGAGCTACCTCTGCGACGTCGGCTTCGGCGGCATGACCGCCACCGCGCCGCTCCGGCTGCGCAGCGGCGCCGAGCAGGGGACGCCGCTCGAGCCCTACCGGCTCACCGAGACCGAGGGCCGCTGGTTGCTGGAGGTGCAGATCGACGGCGCGTGGTCGCCGCTCTACGACTTCACCCTCGATGAGCTGAGCGAGGAGCGGCTGCTCGAGTTGAACGACATCGCCGATTCCGCCCCGGCGTTCACCGGCGACCTCCTCGCGGCCCGGATCGAGAAGGCGCGGCGGCTGGCCCTGGGCAACCTCAAGTACAATGTCCACGTGCTCGATGGCCCGAGCGAGGGACGGCTCCTGACCTCCGTGGCGGAGCTGCGCGAGGTGCTGTCGGGGCCCATCGGCATCCAGCTGCCCAGCGACGAGCGGCTGGACCCGGCGCTCGAGCGCATCGTCGCCAAGAGCCTCGGCTGATGGCGCCGGTCCATGTCGACCCCGACAAGGTGCGGGAGTTCGAGGATTTCCAGAGCTTCTACGACTGGCTCCGCGACAACCACGACAAGGCCGACGAGCTCTGGATCAAGATCCACAAGGTCGGCTCTGGGCTGAAGTCGATCACCCCCAAGGAGGCGATCGACGCGGTGCTCTGCTGGGGCTGGATCGACGCGGTACGCAAGGGGTTCGACGACCGTAGCTACCTGCAGCGCTACACCCCCCGGGGCAAAAAGAGCATCTGGAGCAAGATCAACGTCGACAACGTCGCGCGGCTCGAGCAGGCCGGGCTGATGACCGAGCACGGCCGGAAGCATGTCGAGGCGGCGAAGGCCGACGGGCGCTGGGGCAGGGCCTACAGCGCCGGCAAGGAGCTGAAGATCCCCGATGACCTGCAGGCGGCGATCGACGCGGTGCCCGAGGCGAAGGCGATGCTCGGCAAGCTGACCGAGCAGAACCGCTTCGCCCTCGCCTTCCGGGTCCACAACCTCAAGACCGAAGCGGGGCGGAAGAAGAAGATCGAGGCCTTCGTCGAGATGCTGAAGCGCGGCGAGACCATCTACCCGCAGAAGGCGAAATGACGGTCTGGCTCGCCTTCCTCCGCGCCGTGAATGTCGGCAAGCGGCAGATGAAGATGGCGGAGCTGAAAGCGCTCTGCGAGGAGCTCGGCTACCGCAAGGTGAAGACGCTGCTGGCGAGCGGCAACGTGCGGTTCGAGTGCGACGGCGATCCGAAGGCTGAACTCGAGGCGGCGATCGAGCGGCGCTGGGGCTGGTTCTCCGAGGCGGTGATGCGGTCGGGGCCCGAAATCGCGGCGATGGTCGCGTCCAACCCGTTCGGGGCCTACCCGGCGGAGGGGAAGTTCCACCGCTACGTCATGATGTTCGAGACGCCGCTCCGGCAGGACCTCGTGCTCACCGGGGTACCCGGCGACTACGACGTCGTGCGGATCGACGCGAAGGATCTGTACCTCGTCGGCTGGCGGCAGCCGGACGGGCGGCACGGGCCGGGGCTGGACAAGTTCGACCGCCAGTTGGACAAGGGCAGCGTCGCCACGATGCGCAACTGGAACACCATCCTCAGGGCCCTCAATTGATCACCGTTCTCGGCTCCACCAATCTCGACCTGATCGGCACCGTGAGCCGCATCCCCAAACCCGGCGAGACCGTGCCGGGCGACCAGTTCTCGATGGCGGCGGGCGGCAAGGGCGCCAACCAGGCGCTGGCGGCGCGCCGGGCCGGCGCCGAGGTGCGGATGTTCGCGGCGGCCGGCAATGACAGCTTCGCCGACGAGGCGCTGAAGCTGCTGCGCGCCGACGGGGTGGACCTCTCGCGCGTGCGCACCGTGGAAGGTCCGACCGGCATCGCCATGATCTTCGTCGATACCGCGGGCGAGAACGTCATCGCCATCCTGCCCGGCGCCAACGGTACGGTGTCGCCCGCCGACGCCGACGCGGCGCTCGCGGGGCTCGGCATCGGCTCGGTGCTGATGCTGCAGCAGGAAATTCCGCAGGCGGCGACCGAGCGGGCACTGGAACTGGCCCGGGCGCAGGGCGTCGTCTCGATCCTCAACACGGCACCGTTCCTGCCGACGACCAAGGCGGTGGCGGAGCAGGCCTCGATTGTCATCGCTAACGAGACCGAGTTCCAGCTGCTGACGGGGGCCGGGCTCGACCGGCTCGACGCGGCGATGACGGATTGGGCCAGGACGCAGAACCAGGCGGTGATCGTGACGCTGGGCGGCGACGGCGCCCGGGCCGCGACGCCCGAAGGCAGCTTTGCGGTGCCGGCACTGAAGGTGGAGCCGGTGGATACGGTGGGCGCGGGCGACACGTTCTGCGGCTACCTCGCGGCCGGACTCGATCGCGGGCTGGGGCTGGAGGAAGCGATGCGGCGGGCGGCGGTAGCCGCCTCGCTGGCGTGCCTCAAGCCGGGGGCGCAGCCCGCGGTGCCGTTTGCCGACGAGGTAGGGCGGGCGCGGGGGTTGTAACGGGCGCCCGACGCCCCCTCCACCATGCTTCGCATGGTCCCCCTCCCCCGCTTCGCGGTGGAGGATCACCGCGACGTTGCGGCTAGCCTTTTCGAGACACGGAGCTCTCGGTGTTCCTCCACTGCGGCGAAGCCGCGGGGGAGGGGAACCAGCCGCAGGCTGGTGGAGGGGGCGTTCAGCTTCGGCCTCGGACCTCAGCTCGGCTTCGTGCCCGCCTGGTAGGTGCGCAGCATTGGTTCGAGGTGATCCTCGAACAGCAGGTTGGGCTTTTCGCGCAGGGCCAGCGGATAGGCCGCTTCGGCCGCGAGCGAGATGCCGAGGAAGGCCGCGAGTCCCTCGACCGCCTTGCCGTCGAGGCGGTACTGCCCGCGCTCCAGCCGGGCGAGGAGCTCCTGCTTGGAGCGGATCATGCCTTCGGTGACGTCCGGACCGTTGCTCATCGATTTGGTGAGCTTCACGTAATCGTGCAGCGGCGTGCCGATGTGGAAGGTGGTGGGCGCCTTCTCCCAGAGCTGCATCAGCAATTCGAGGTCGGTCATGTTGGAGAGGTTGAGGTCGTAGCGGGCGTCGCTCCGGTGCCGATCCCACACGATCATCGAATCCATCGACAGCGAGGTGAACTTGTAGGCGCCCGGCGTCAGCACCTTGTCCGAGCCGCCGCCGACCAGCCGCAGGCGCTCGTACCGGTCGTTCATCACGTCGAGCGCCACGGACACGATCGGGTGATCGCTCAGGAGCGCCACGGCACGCGCGAGCTTGTCGGGCTTCATCCGGTCGTCGGCGTCGAGGATGGCGGCGTAGGGCGTGTCGATCCGGTCGAGCGCCAGATTGCGGGCGCGCGAGGCGCCGGCGCCGACCCGGCCGGAGGAGAGGAAGCGGAAGCGGCGGTCGCGGAACCCTTGCTCCGCCAGCACCTCCTCGTAGTCCTCGCCGTCATCGGCGATGACCCAGATCTCCCAATCCGCAAAGCTTTGCCCGAGGACGCTGCCCACCGCCTGGCCGATCAGATGCTGCGCCCGGAAGGCCGGGATGATCACTGCTACGCGCTGGTCCGTCATGCTTGCCCGCTCGCCCCAAATCGCCCCGGGAAGCGGCCGGAATCGGCCTTGAACGGGGCGCCCGACCGTCCCATATCACGGGCATGGGTCGGTGCCACTGAAACTCGGGCCGATCCGCGACGTTGCTTTTGAAGGACGGTTGGGATGTCACGCGTCTCCATGTTCTCGGCGCCGTTTCTCCTGGGCTTCGATGCCTTCGAGGAGCGGGTCGACCGCCTCAGCAAGGCGGCCGACGGTTACCCGCCTTACAATATCGAGCGCTCGCTCGATGCCGAGGGCGCAGAGACGTTCCTGATTTCCATCGCGGTGGCGGGCTTCGGCCAGGCCGACCTCGAGGTGATGACGGAGGACAACCAGCTCCTGGTGCGTGGCCGGCAGAAAGACGACCCGGCCCGTGAATACCTGCATCGCGGCATCGCCGCGCGGCAGTTCCAGCGCTCCTTCCTGCTCGCCGACGGCATGGTGGTCAAGGATGCGCTTCTACGGAACGGCATGCTGACCATCGCAGTTGTCCGTCCAAGGGCAGAAAAGGTCGCCCGTCGTATCGACATCCGTTCTGCCTAAGAAAGGGGAACAAGAATGCAAGAGTATCGCGAAACCTTCGACAATCCCCTCCGTAACCTCAGCGCGGAGCAGTTCCAGGCGCTGGGCGGCAACGCCGTGGTGTATGTGAAGCACGTGAAGGGCGACGCGCTCGGCAATGTGCTGCCGGGCTCCGACTTCGCCGAGGATGAGGACTACCACCTGGTGGTATCGGCCGATGGTCAGCCGCTGATGATCGGCGACAGCGAAGAGGCTGTGGCCGAGTGGCTGCAGAACCAGCCCTTCGGCATCGTCACGCTGCACTGACGAGAGAGTTTGAACGCCGGTCAGCCGACCGGCGTTTCCGCCTGCATTCAGGCTGCCTGCGCCACTGACTGGGTCAGGATGGCGTAGATTTCGCCCGCATCGTGCGCGTGCCGGAGCGCGTCGACGGTGCTCTCGTTGCGGAGCAGCCGGGCGACTCGCGCCAGCGCCTTGAGGTGGTCGGCACCGGCGCCGACCGGCGCCAGCAGCATCATGAACAGGTCCACCGGCTGGTCGTCCACTGCCTCGAAGTCGATCGGCGTGTCGAGCCGCGCGAACACCGCGGTGACGCCCGGCAGGCCGGCGAGCTTGCCGTGCGGAATGGCGATGCCGTTGCCCAGGCCCGTCGAGCCGAGGGCCTCGCGGTCGCTCAGGGCCTCGAAGATCGGCTCGGCATCACCCCGGGTTACGGTTGCGGCCCGGTCGGCCAGTTGGCGCAGCACTTCTGACTTGGTCTTCAGTCCCGAGCAAACAATAACGGACCCCTCTGCGAGGATGTCAGTCAGTTCCATCAGTAATGTCCTGTAGTAGAAGCGCTGCGACGGATGATCGGTGAGCCTTAGTTGGCCCGCAATGCGGGGTCGATCCAGCCAATATTGCCGTCGGCGCGGCGGTAGACCACATTTAGCCCGCCGTGTCCAGCGTTGCGGAAAACCACCACTTCCGACTGTGAAAGATCGAGCTGCATCACTGCCTCGCCCACCGACATTTCGCGGAGCGACGCGGTGGTCTCGGCGATGACCGGCGGCGCGTAGTCCGCCTCGAGCTCCTCCGATTCGTCAGGAGCGCCAAGCACGTAGGACGTAGCCGCGAGGCCGTCCGCCTCGCTGCCATGGCGCCGGTGCGCCTTCAGCTTCTTGTTGTAGCGGCGCAGCCGCTGCTCGATGGTGGTGGCAACCTGCTCATAGGCCTGGATAGCGTCGCCGCCATAGCCGCTCGACTGCATGATCGCGCCTGAGTCGAGGTGCACGCTGCACAGGGCGGCAAAGCCCGGGCCTTCCGGCAGCAGGGTCAGGTGGCCCGTGTAGTTGCCGTCGAAATACTTCCTCACCACGGATTCGAAGTGATCGGTCGCCCTGCCGCGCAAGGCATCGCCGACATCCATGTTCTTTCCCGAAACGCGTAGAGTCATGGACTCCTCTTTTTGGTTGGTTTGCATCGGGCCGGACGTCGCGGCCTGCCAACCGGCCTCGCCATCCGGTAGAGCCGAGTCTAGCCCCGCTCACCCCAAGGGGCAATGCACGCCGAGCCGCGTCGGTTCATTGATCTGCAACAAGAATTTTTGCGAACTGGGGATATCGACGGAAAGGTGGCAGTCTGCCACTGTCGAACCCTCGTTGTGCGGACGCCCCCTCCACCATGCTGCGCCTGGTCCCCCTCCCCCGCTTCGCGGTGGAGGAGCACCCGCGGCCTCGGTGGTTGCCACAGGGCAGTGAGCCCTCCATGATCCTCCACCGCTTTAGCAGGGGAGGGGGACCACCCGAAGGGTGGTGGAGGGGGCATCCTTTACCGCGCCGCCGCCATCGCCCGCTTCTGCCGCCGGCGGATCACGGACGAGGGGATGTTCATGCCCTCGCGGTATTTCGCCACGGTGCGGCGGGCCACCTCGATGCCGCGCTCCTTTTGCAGCATCTCGGCGATGGTGTCGTCCGAGAGGATGTCGGCGGGCGTTTCGGCGTCGATGATCTGCTTGATGCGGTGGCGCACCGCCTCGGCCGAATGGTCGCCCTCGCCGGTGGAGGAGCCGAGCGCCGTGGTGAAGAAGTACTTCATCTCGAACAGCCCGCGCGGCGTCATCACGTACTTGTTGGAGGTGACGCGGCTGACCGTAGATTCATGCATCTCGATGGCGTCGGCCACCGTCTTCAGCGTCATCGGCCGCAGGTGGGTGATGCCGTGGACGAGGAACTCGTCCTGCTGCTTCACGATTTCGGCCGCCACCTTGAGGATGGTCTGCGCCCGCTGGTCGAGGCTTTTCGCCAGCCAGTTGGCGGTGGCGAGGCAGTCGGTGAGAAAGGTCTTCTCCGCCGCGTCGCGCGTCTTCCTGGTCACCGAGGCGTAGTACTGCCGGTTGACCAGCACGCGCGGCAGCACCTCGGAGTTGAGCTCGATCTGCCAGCCGCCCAGCGGGGCCGGGCGCACGAACACGTCCGGCACCACCGCCTCCACCGGGCCGCGCTCGAAGGCGCGGCCGGGCTTGGGATCGAGCTGCCTCAGCTCGCCCAGCATGTCGAGCAGGTCTTCGCGGTCGCAGCCGACGGCGCGGGCGAGGCCCGCCATGTCGTGCTCGGCAATGAGGTGCAGGTGGTCGAGCAGCCGCGCCATCATCGGATCGAGCCGGTCGCGTTCGCGCAGCTGCAGCGCCAGGCATTCGCGCACGTCGCGGGCGAAGAGGCCGACCGGCTCGCAGCCCTGTACCTTCGCGAGCACCGCCTCGACGCTTTCGAGTGGCGCGCCCAGTTGCTCGGCCACCGCCTCGAGCTCGATCGCGAGGTAGCCCGCCTCGTTGAGCCCGTCGATCAGGAACTGCGCGATCAGCCGCTCGGCCGGATCCGAGACCAGCAGCGCCACCTGCTCGCCGAGATGCTCCGCCAGGCTCGGCCGGGCCGCCACGAACTGGTCGAGGTCGGCCGCTTCCTCGCCGCTGCCGGCGCGATCGTTCCACTGCGGCAGGTCGTCGAGCCGGTCCTGCGCCGCCTGCTCGGGGAAGACGTTCTCGACTTCGGTATCGAGCCCGTTGGCGATGGAATCGGCCGACTGGATGCGCTCGGAGAAATCCACCGTGTCTTCGGCGGAGTTGAGTTCGGTCGGACGCTCGGGCAGCTCGGCCGGCTCCTCGCCGGGCTCGCCGTCCTCGCGCTCGAGCAGCGGATTGCGCAGCAGCTCCGCCTCGACGAAGGCGTTGAGCTCGAGATGGCTGAGCTGCAGCAGCCGGATCGACTGCATCAGTTGCGGCGTCAGCGTCAGGCCAAGGCCCTGGCGCACTTCCAGCCGCGGCGACAATGCCATCCTTCGGGTCACTCCACGCAAATCATGCGGGGGGACCATGCCGGAACAGGCGTCGCAAGGCAAGAAGCGTGCCAGATGTGGTTAAGGGTCGCAGTGCGCCGGGGCGTCCGGCGCGTATTTCCCTCAAACCTCGAACGTATCTCCCAAGTATACCCGGCGCGCCTCGGGGTCCGCGGCGATTGTCTCGGGGCGGCCCTGGATCATCACGTGGCCCTCGTAGATGAGGTAGGCGCGGTCGACCAGCGACAGCGTCTCGCGCACCGAGTGGTCGGTGATCAGCACGCCGATGCCGCGGCGGGTGAGGTGCTTGACCAGTGCCTTCACTTCGCCGACGGCGATCGGGTCGACGCCGGCGAACGGCTCGTCGAGCAGCATGAACACCGGATCGGTCGCTACCGCGCGGGCGATCTCGACGCGCCGCCGTTCGCCACCCGACAGCGACATGGCGCTCGATTTCGCGATGTGGCCGATGCTGAACTCCTCGAGCAGTTCCCGAAGCCGCGCCAGCCGGTCGGACTTGCGCGCGATGTGTCCCTCGAGCACGGCGAGGATGTTGCCCTCGACCGAGAGGCCACGGAAGATCGATGGTTCCTGCGGGAGGTAGCCGATGCCGAGCCGGCCGCGCTGGAACAGCGGCAGGCGGGTGATCTCCCGGCCGTCGATCAGGATCTTGCCGTCGTCCGGCTTCACCAGCCCCATGATCATGGTGAAGACCGTGGTCTTGCCCGCGCCGTTGGGCCCGAGCAGGCCGACCGCCTCGCCGCGCCTGAGCGCGATGGAAACGTTCTCCACCACCGGGCGCTTGCCGAACGCCTTCTTCAGCCCCAGCGCCACCAGCCAGCCGGTCTGGTCCACCGGTTGCCGCTTGGTTTCGCTGTTGAGAGGAGCATTCATTGCGGGGTGAACACGCCGGTCACCCGGCCCCCTTCGCTGCCCTTGAACACCGAGGTATTGGAGGCGAGGTTGATGATGAGTTCCGGGCCGTTCATCGTGCCCTGCGCGTTCTTCACCGTCACGTCGCCGGTGAGCCGCACCACCGAGTCGTCGGGGGTGAAGACGGCGCGCTTGCCGGTCGCTTCCTGGCCGACGGTCCTGATC
>JAEYTN010000242.1 GCA_023433985.1 Pseudomonadota bacterium
GACTTTGGGAGACTTGGAGGGCAAGCGTTGCCCTTGTATGGCCTCAGTGGCGGGCTTACATCTCGCCAGACACAGCCGGCCCTCCCCCGCCGGCCATCCCGGGACGCAAATGAACGTCAATTTTCGGAACTTCGCCATCTGGCTGGTGATACTTTTCATGCTGATGGGCCTGTTCCAGGTCTTCCAGTCTTCCACCCGCTCGATCTCGGTTTCCGACAAGCCCTACAGCCAGTTCGTCACCGACGTGGACAATGGCAGCGTTCGGTCTGTCGTGATCACGCAGAACCTCGTGCAGGGTCAGCTCAGCGACGGCACGAAGTTCGAGACCGTGCTGCCCGAGGGCGCCGACATCATCACCCGCCTCGAGGACAAGGGCGTCACCATCACGGCGCACGAGCCGGAGGGCAGCCCGTTCTGGGGTGTGCTCCTTTCGAGCTGGCTGCCGTTCCTCGTCATCATCGGCGTGTGGTTCTTCTTCATCCGGCAGATGCAGGGTGGTGGCCGTGGCGGCGCCATGGGCTTCGGCAAGTCGCGCGCCAAGCTGCTGACCGAGACGCAGGGCAAGATCACCTTCGAGGATGTCGCCGGCGTCGACGAGGCCAAGCAGGACCTCGAGGAAATCGTCGAGTTCCTCCGCGATCCGGGCAAGTTCCAGCGGCTGGGCGGCAAGATTCCGCGCGGCGTGCTGCTGGTCGGCCCTCCGGGAACCGGTAAGACGCTGCACGCCCGCTCCGTGGCCGGCGAAGCCAACGTGCCGTTCTTCACCATCTCGGGTTCGGACTTCGTGGAAATGTTCGTCGGCGTGGGCGCGAGCCGCGTTCGCGACATGTTCGAGCAGGCCAAGAAGAACGCCCCGTGCATCATCTTCATCGACGAAATCGACGCCGTGGGCCGTCACCGTGGCGCCGGCCTTGGCGGCGGTAACGACGAGCGCGAGCAGACCCTCAACCAGTTGCTGGTCGAGATGGACGGCTTCGAGGCGAACGAGGGCATCATCCTCATCGCCGCCACCAACCGTCCCGACGTGCTCGATCCCGCGCTGCTCCGTCCCGGCCGCTTCGACCGCCAGGTCGTGGTGCCGAACCCGGACTTCATGGGCCGCGAGAAGATCCTCAAGGTGCACGTCCGCAAGGTGCCGCTGGCTCCCGATGTGGACCTCAAGGTGCTCGCCCGCGGCACGCCCGGCTTCTCCGGCGCTGACCTCATGAACCTCGTGAACGAGGCAGCCCTGCTCGCGGCCCGCCGCAACAAGCGCTTCGTTACCATGAGCGAGTTCGAGGACGCCAAGGACAAGCTGTTGATGGGCGCCGAGCGCCGCACGCTCGCGCTCACCGAGGAAGAAAAGAAGCTCACCGCCTATCACGAGGCCGGACACGCACTGCTCGCCATCAAGATGGATGCGTCCGACCCGATCCATAAGGCCACCATCGTGCCGCGCGGCCGCGCGCTGGGCATGGTGATGCGCCTGCCCGAGAAGGACCAGGTGTCGCTCACCCGCCGCAAGGCCTATGCCGACCTCGCCGTCGCCATGGGTGGCCGTGTCGCCGAGGAAGAAATCTTCGGCTACGACAAGGTGACGTCGGGCGCTTCGGCCGACATCAAGATGGCCACGGGCCTTGCCCGCGCCATGGCCACCGAGTGGGGCATGTCCGACAAGCTCGGCCCGCTGCTCTACGGCGATGCGCAGGACGAGGTGTTCCTGGGCCGCTCGATGATGCAGCGCAACACCCACCTTTCGGACGAGACGCAGCAGGTGGTCGACGCCGAAATCAAGCGCTTCGTCGAGGATGGCTACACCACCGCGCAGAAGGTGATCCGCGAGAACATCGACGACCTGCACGCCATCGCGCAGGCGCTGCTCGACTTCGAGACCCTCACCGGCGACGAGATCCGTGGCCTGCTCGACGGCAAGATGCCGGTGCGTCCGGTGGACAACGAGCCGGTCAGCAAGTCGACCGGTGTCCCCACCGCCGGCAAGTCGGGCCGCAAGCGCCCCGACGCCGAGCCGGGCGCCGCGCCCGAGCCTCAGCCGGGCAGCTGACGAACCATCAGGGCCGCCTCCGGGCGGCCCTTCGTTTTTCGCCTCGCCAACTGCGGCGGCGCCGGCTCGAGCCAGCCGAGTATCCGCGGCGCAACAGTGCGGGGCGAACTATCCCCGTCCGCCGCAGCAGCCCCAAACTAGCCGCGATTCACCAGTTAACGAAACGGCACCAATCTATTTCGTATGCTCGGCCTCCGGCGGTAGATTTGCCACCGAACCGATGCGATGAGGGCAACCGATGGCGCGCAAGTATTTCGGCACGGATGGCATCCGCGGGCTGGCTAACGGCGAGAAGCTCACTCCTGAGCTGGCCATGAAGGTCGGCATGGCCGCCGGCCTTAAATTCGTCAACGGCGATCATCGCAACCGCGTCGTCATCGGCAAGGACACGCGCCGCTCCGGCTACATGCTCGAAAACGCGCTCACCGCCGGCTTCACCGCAGTCGGCATGGATGTCTACCTGCTCGGCCCGATGCCGACTCCGGCCGTCGCCATGCTCACCCGCTCGCTGCGCGCCGATCTGGGCGTCATGATCTCGGCCTCGCACAACCCCTACGACGACAACGGCATCAAGCTGTTCCGCCACGACGGCTACAAGCTCAGCGATGCGCTCGAGGACGACATCGAGAAGCTGATCGACTCCAACATGCTGGGCGAGCTGTCGACCGGCCGTGACATCGGCCGGGCCCATCGCGACGAGGCGGCACAGACCCGCTACATCGAATACGCCAAGCGGACGCTGCCCAAGAACATCGACCTCACCGGCATGCGGGTGGTGCTCGATTGCGCCAACGGTGCCGCCTACAAGGTTGCCCCGACGGCGCTGTGGGAGCTGGGCGCCGAAGTCTTCACCATCGGCGTGGAGCCGGATGGCTTCAACATCAACGACAAGGTCGGCTCCACGGCTCCGGAAGCACTGATCGCCAAGGTCAAGGAACTGCGCGCCGATATCGGCATCGCGCTCGATGGCGACGCCGACCGCGTCATCATCGTCGACGAGAAGGGCGAGATCGTCGATGGCGACCAGTTCATGGCTGTGATCGCCGAAAGCTGGTACAGCCGCGGCGAGCTCAGGGGCGGCGGCCTCGTCGCTACCGTGATGAGCAATCTCGGCCTCGAGCGGTACCTCTCCGGCCTCGGCCTCAACCTCGAGCGCACCCAGGTGGGCGATCGCTACGTGCTCGAAGCCATGCGCGCCAAGGGCTTCAACGTCGGTGGCGAGCAGTCGGGCCACATCATCCTGTCCGATTTCACCACCACCGGCGATGGCCTCATCGCCGCGCTGCAACTCCTCGCGGTGGCCAAGCTGGCCGGCAAGCCGGTTTCGGACGTGTGCCAGCGCTTCGAAAAGGTACCGCAGCTCCTGCAGTCCATTCGCTACAAGGACGGCAAGCCGCTCGAGCACAAGCTCGTCCAGCAGGCGATCAAGGAAAGCCAGGCCCGCCTTGGCAACGCCGGACGGCTCGTCATCCGGCCCTCGGGGACGGAGCCCGTGATCCGCGTCATGGCCGAAAGCGATGACGAGGGGTTGGTCGCTGCGGTCGTTGCGGAGATCGCCGCGACCATCAAAAAGGTCGCCTGACTACTAACATCGCCGACCAGCATTCGCGCTCTCCTCCGTTATCCGGGGGAGGGTGTCATTGTTTCTGCTCAAGTATTCGCGCAACCAACGTTTCATTAACCCTCGGCGTACACCAGCAATTAGGGTTAAATCTTAGGGTTAAGTGAGCTTTAAGAAGTCACGCGCATAGTGGTCGCACTCGACTGGAGTCGTGGTGGCAAAGGACCCTGTGAAAATGCGTAAACTTCTTGCTCTGACGGCGGTAGGAACCGTCGTCCTGCTCGGCGGCCAGGCCGTGGCCGCGGATATGCCTGAGTATCCCCCGATCGACGTGCCCGACGTCGACTACGATGTCGGCGGCTCGTTCTACCTGCGCGGCTCTGCGGCGCTGAACTTCCACTATGCGCCCGACGTGACGCACCCGTCCGACGGTACCGTCTACGACATCGAGCAGTACGGCTACGGCTACAGCTGGGGCGCGGGCTTCGGTTACGAGACCGGCACCGGCCTCCGCTTCGATGCGACGATGGACTCGGTCGAAACCGCGGGCCTCACGATCACCAAGGTCGCGCCCGATCCGTATCCGGGTGACTACACCCTGATGTTGCGCTCCACTGTCGCACTCGCGAACATCTACTACGATTTCGGCCTCGGCGACGGCTTCGGCGGCTACTCGGGTGGCGGCGGCGCCTTTGGTTACGTCGGTGCCGGTGCCGGTGTGGCCTGGAACCACGCTGAAACCAACTCTCCGCTCATCGCCGATGTCCCGGTTCCGACCGGCGGCAATGTCAGCGCCGCCGCGGCGATCATGGCTGGTGTCGGCTACGACATGGGCAAGTGGGTGGCCGATGTCGGCTACCGTGGCCTCTACATCAACCAGATCAACAACGCGCCGACCGACGAAACGACGACCAGCTACTTCGAGACGGATCACAACTGGATCCACGAAGTGCGCGGCACTGTCCGCTACCGCTTCGACTGAGCGGCTTCTGCCACGCCACAGTCACCGGGACGGCGTCCAGAAGGGCGCCGTTTCGCTTTTCGGGCCCCGACTCGGGTAGGCGTCGGGCATGACCGAACTCACCGACCGCACCCTTTCCCGCACCGATCTCGCCCCGCTCGCCGGTCGCGACGCCGTCACCCTCGTCAACTGCACGCTCGACGGCGCGGACCTCCGAGACCTCGACCTCACCGGCTGGCGTTTCGAACGCTGCAGCCTCTCCCGCACCGATTTCGCCACCGCCACGCTCGAGCTGGCCACCTTCGCCCACTGCCGCGGGCCATCGGCCACCTTCCACTCGGCGCATCTCGATGACGCGCGCTTCGAAGCATCCGACTTCAACAACGCCGTGTTCCGGGGCGCGGTGCTGACCTCGGCGGCGTTCAGCGGCTGCAAGCTCACCGGTTCCGATTTCACCGATGCCCGCTCGACCGGAACGAGCTTCGCCGACACTCTGCTGGTTTCGGCCAAGCTCGCCGGCTTCTCGTTTCGCAAGGACAAGCTCCGCGGCGTTGACCTGTCGTCCGCCGATCTCGCCAAGTGCGATTTCCGCGACGCCGAGTTCGAGAAGTGCAGCCTGCGCGAGGCGATCATCGATGACGCCCGCTTCGAAGGCGCCGACCTCCGCGGCGCCGACCTCACCGGCCTGTCGCTCCTCACCGGGGCTGGGCGCTTCAAGGGTGCGGTAATCTCGGCAGCTCAGGCGGAGATCATCCTCTCGGCGACCGGGCTGAAGGTCAGGGCGCGATAGGGCGCCTACTCCGCCCCCAGCTGGAACCGCTCGAACCGGCCCAGCTCCCCCTCGATCAACCGCTTCCGCTCGGCCGTCTTCGCGCCGATCCAGTGCCACGCCTGGATCAGCACTTTGCCCGCGGCGCGGTCAGTCTTCAGGTCCAGCACTGCCACCACCTCGTCCCCGATCAGCACAGGCAGGGTGAAGTAACCGAAGCGGCGCTTCTCTACCTTCACATAGGCCTCGAATACGTGCTCGTAGCCGAAGAACAGCTTCAGTCGCCGCCGCTGGATCACCAGCGGATCGAACGGCGACAGGATGTGTACCAGCGGCTCGCCCGGTCCGGACGGCTCCAGCGCATCGGGCCGCGCGTAGTGAAGCTCGCCCTCCACCGTCACCGGCAGCAGCTGCTTGCGCCGCACGCGGGCTTCGATCAGCTCCGCCATCTCCGGCGTGAAGCGCAATCGAGGATGCATTACCGATGCACCGCTGATCAGCCCCTGCGCCGTAAGCGACCGGTCGATCAGGTACTCGGTGATCTGCTTCGGCGTCGCGGCCCGGGGGCGCGGCGGCCAGCCGAAATGCCGGTCGATCAGCTCATACGTTTTCACCATGCCGAGCCGCTCGGAGATCGTCAGCTCGCCCGAGTAGAAGCCGTATTGCAGCACGCGCTTGGATGGCTTGCGGCTTCCCCAGGGGTGGTCCTTCTCCACCAGCTCGTCAGTATCGATGTCGCGGATCGAGATCGCGCCATCCTTCCTGATCTGCCGCAGCAGGCGCTTCAGGTCCTTCGGATCGGCGTCGGCATACCAGCGCATCGGTTCGGAGGCGTGCTGCCTCATCTCGTCGAGATAGAAGCGGATGTCGCGCACCGGCACATAGGCCAGCGCGTGCGTCCAGTACTCGAACACCGTCTTGTCCACCGTCTGCGCCTGATGCAGGTCGTCTCGCCTGTAGGCCGGGATGCGCGAGAACAGGATGTGGTGGTGTGCCCGCTCGATCACGTTGATCGTGTCGATCTGCACGTAGCCCAGATGCTCCACCGCCCGCTTCGTCGCTTCCGGTCCGGCCCCGAACGGCTCCCGCTCGTGGAGCCGCGTCGCATGCAGCCAGATGCGGCGCGCCTCGGCCTGGGTCAGGGCACGCGGCTCCGGGGATCGTGTCCGTGAAGATTTCTTGGCGGGTGCTTTCGTCATGGTTGGCAAGGTTTACACCAGTCTCCTGCCAGCCAATGTCAGGCTTTCTTCCACATCTGGCGAAGACCCGCGCCAATATCCACCTTGGGCGCCGTCGTGCCGCCACGGATCTCGGCCGCTGCCACCGCGGGCCAGAACACATCGTCGAAAAGCGGCAGCATCGCCTTGGTGATGAACCGCGTCCGTTGGGCATAGACGTGCCTGTCGCCATACTGCGCCTGACCGTGCACATAGAAGCGCTGCGGTACCAATAGGTGCAACTCGTCCTTGGCCCGGGTCATCGCCACGTAGAGCAGCCGCCTCTCCTCCTCCAATTCATGCGTCGAGCCGGTGCCGAGGTCCGAGGGAATGGCGCCATCCACCACGTTCAGCACATGCACGTTCTTCCACTCCTGCCCCTTGGCCGAGTGGATGGTGCTCAGGATCAGGTAGTCCTCGTCGAGCAACGGCACACCCGCCTGGTCGGAGGTCGCGTCCGGCGGGTCGAGCGTCAGCTCGGTGATGAAGCGCTCGCGGCTGGGATACCCCGCCGCGATCTGCTCGAGCTGGTAGAGGTCCTCCTTCCTCACCTCGGCGTCCTCGTACACCGCCTCCATCAGCGGCTCGTACCAGAGCCGCGCCGTCAACAGCTCCGCCGGCCATCCGCCACCGCCACGACCGAGATTGCCGACCACCTCCAGCAGCCCCGGCCAACCTTCCGTTCCCCGCGGGGGAGGGGGAGAGTCGAGCAACGTCCTCAGCGGGTCGCTGCTCGTCAGCATGGCGTCCAGTACCTTACCCGCCGACCCCGGCCCGATACCCGGCAATAGCTGCAACACGCGGAATCCCGCCACCCGGTCGCGGGGATTGTCGACGAAGCGCAGCAGCGCCAGCATGTCCTTGACATGCGCGGCGTCGAGGAACTTCAGGCCCCCGAACTTGACGAAGGGCACGTTGCGGCGCGTCAGCTCGATCTCCAGCTCCGCCGAATGCGAGGATGTGCGGAACAGTACCGCCTGCTGCTTCAGCGCGGTGCCGCCCTCGCGGCAGGCGAGCACGCTTTCCACTACGTAGCAGGCCTGGTCGGCCTCGGATTTCACCGTCACCAGCCGTGGCTTCTCCGATGCCAACCGTTCGGTCCACAGGTTCTTGGTGAAACGCTCCTTGCTCTCCGAGATCACGGCGTTCGCCGCCTCGAGGATCGGCTGGGTGGAGCGGTAGTTGCGGTCGAGCGTCACGATCCGCGCCGGAGGGGTGAAGGCGGCGGGAAACTCGAGGATGTTGCGCACCGTCGCCGCGCGGAACGAGTAGATCGACTGCGCGTCGTCGCCCACCACCGTCAGCCCTTCGCCCTTCGGCTTCAGCGCCAGCAGGATCGAGGCCTGCAGCCGGTTGGTGTCCTGGTACTCGTCGACCAGCACATGGTCGAAGCGCTCCGCGAGGCCGGCGGCAATTGTCGGCTCGCGCATCATCGCGGCCCAATAGAGCAGCAGGTCGTCGTAATCGAGCACCTGCTGGCGCTGCTTCTGTTCAACGTAGGCGCCGAACAGGTCGCGCAGCTGGTCGGCCCACATCGCCACCCACGGAAAATGGTCCTTGAGGATGCGCTCGATCTCCTCTTCGGCGTTGACCACGCGCGAGTAGATGGCAAGGCACGTCCCCTTGGTCGGGAAGCGCTTCTTGGCCTCCGAGAACCCCATCTCGTGGCGGATGATGTTCATCAGGTCGCCGGAATCCTCGCGGTCGTGGATCGAGAAACCCGGCTCGAGCCCGATCTGCTCGGCATGTTCGCGCAGCAGCCGCGCGCCGATGCCGTGGAAGGTGCCGGCCCAACTGAGCGCGTCGGCGATCACTCCGGCCCTGGCGCCCATCACCTGCGCCACCAGCCGCTCGACGCGCCGCTGCATCTCGCCCGAGGCGCGGCGCGAAAAAGTCATCAGCAGGATGCGGCGCGGATCGGCGCCGCTGACGATCAGGTGCGCCACCCGATGGGCGAGGGTATTGGTCTTGCCCGAACCCGCCCCGGCGATCACCAGCAGTGGTCCTGCTTCGTGCGTCACCGCCTCCCGCTGCGCAGGGTTGAGCTTGTCGAGATAGGCGGGAATGTCGAGCACGAATCAATCCGGGAGCAGGTCTCGGATCAGGAAGCACCATTCGTGCTTTGTTCGCAAACCCCGACAATGCATCGCGCGGAATGCGATCTGTCAGCACTCAGCTACGTATGCTGCTAACTCTATGAATATGTTACGCTATTTCCATCGACCTCTTGTCATTTACGCGCAAATCAGGTTGCCTTAGGTCGTCGTCCGTAAGGAGGTGCCAGATGCCGAACGTGACTACACCCCAGGCCGAAGACTACGGCCTGACCACTGCGCAGATCATCTACCGCATGCCGGATCATCTCGACTGCTTCCAGGATTTCCTCTGGCAGCAGTATGACCTGTTCCCGCAGTTCCCGTCGCTGAGGAAGTTCCTCGCCTTCTGGGAGGAGAAGATCGAGGGGCCGCTCCACTCGATCACCGTGGCGCATACCCGCCTGATCCACCCGGTAGAGCTGAGTTCGCTCAGGCAGCGCCCGCTGCACTAGGCAGGGTGGCGAGATAGGCCCGCCACGGGTCGGAGGCGTTGAACCGCCAGCCGGTGGGCGGCTGTGCCCGCCCCTCCGGCAGGGCTTTGAGCCGCTCGACCACCGCGAGCGCATCCCGCCCCTTCACCCCGACACGATGCTGCCGATAGGCGCCGCCCAGTTCGGCCGGCAGGTCCGCGGCTTTCAGCATGGCCGCCACGGTGCGGTCGGCGAAGTAGATATCGCGCGCTGCGTGCAGCCAGCGCCACGCCTGGGCCGCATCGATCCGGCCGAGGTCCAGCAGGTTCGCTACGCTCGCCTCCACATCCACCAGCGGCTCGCTCAGGGGCATGAAGTCCATTTCGGCCGGCGCATGGGCGAGGCACACATCGGCATCCTCGTTGCGCGCGCCGCTGGCAAAGGCCTGGGCGATCTCCCCCACCGGCTCCATGCCGAAGCTCACGCACTCGGCGGCGCGCAGCGCCCCGAGCGAGGCGCCGCCCAGCACGCGAACCCCCGTGCTCAGCGCGAACAGGATCTCCTTGTGCCAGACCGACGGCACGAAGCCGAACACGCCATCGACCAGCCCGATCGCGTCCGCGCCCTCGAGCACCGCCCGATGCAGGTCGCCCTGTCGCGCCGGCGGCCGCAGCTCCAGGTCGGCCGCGTCGAAATCCTGCCCGAACAGCGAGGGGCCGGCGAACAGGACCTTCACAGCACACCCAGCATGGCTGCCGCCGCCCGCGGCCCGGGCCGCCAGTTCTTGTTGGTCAGCCGATCCTCGAGCCCCGGCACGAAAGCCTTCACCACCTCGATCCCCAGGCGCTCGCTGCCGAGCCGAACGCCCACCGTTCGCCCGAGGCCGGCACGCTGCAGCCCCTCCTGCACGAAGCCAAGCAGCGCCGCGGGCGCCTCGTTTCCGCTGAGCCCGGCTGGGGCCAGCCGTCCGCCGGGTTGCGTTTCGGTCAGCACCTGGATGCTGCGGCTCAACCCCGTGTCGTATTCGGCATCGACTATGTCGTCGCGGGCACCGGCGATGTTCGTGATGTGCGTCTGCGCCGCCTCGACGATGGCCTTCATCGCCGCAACCGCCGGCACCGGATGGCAGGCGGCGCCGCTGGCCGCGTCGAAATGCTTGTCCGCGCCATCGGCTGGGAACATCACGGCGTAGATGACCGGTACCCCGACATTCGTCGTCTGGTCGAACAGACGGATGCCGTAGCCGGCCCGTGCGATCCGCGCCACCAGCGCGTCTACACCCGGGTCGCGGAACACTTCCGGCGCCACACCGGTGGCGAGGGCAGCCGCGTCGGGCTTGAAGCCCCACAGGCATACCGCATCGCGCTCGATCAGCTCGCACAGGGCGTGCAAC
>JAEYTN010000181.1 GCA_023433985.1 Pseudomonadota bacterium
GCCTCGTCCTCTGCACCGCCGTGTGGTTCGTGTTCGCGCGGATGCTGCAGCTGACCCTGCCCGCCGGCCCGCTCGAACAGCTGATCGTCAACCTGCTCACCCCGCCCACCCCCGGAGCTTCTGCCTGATGGATACCTTCAGCCTGCTGCTCCAGGGCCTCGGCGTAGCGATCCAGCCGATCAACCTGCTCTACGCGCTTATCGGCGTCACGCTCGGCACCGCGGTCGGCGTGCTCCCCGGCATCGGCCCCGCCACCACGGTCGCGCTGCTGCTGCCGGTCACCTACAAGCTCGATCCGGCCGGCTCGCTCATCATGTTCGCGGGTATCTACTATGGCGGCATGTATGGCGGCTCGACCACGTCGATCCTGCTCAACACCCCGGGCGAGAGCGCCTCCATCGTCACTGCGCTCGAGGGGAACAAGATGGCCAAGGCCGGCCGCGGCGGCCCTGCCCTCGCCACCGCCGCCATCTGCTCGTTCGTCGCCGGCCTCATCGCCACGATCGCGCTCGCCTTCCTCGCCCCGTGGGTGGTGAGCTTCGCCCTCGCCTTCGGTCCGCGCGAGTATTTCGCGCTGATGGTGCTCGCCTTCATCACCGTCTCGGCGGCCTTCGGCTCCTCGGCGCTGCGCGGCCTCACGGCGCTCTTCATCGGCCTCACGCTGGGCATCGTCGGCATCGACCTCCAGACCGGGCAGACCCGCCTCGCCTTCGGTATCCCGGACCTCCGCGACGGCATCGAGGTCACCACCCTCGCCGTCGCCATGTTCGCCATCGGCGAAACCCTCTACGTCGCCGCGCAGGGCCGCCGCGCGCCGGATTCCATCGAGCCCGTACGCGGCTCCATCTGGATGACAGCGAAGGACTGGGCCCGCTCGTGGGCGCCCTGGCTGCGCGGCACCATCATTGGCTTTCCCATCGGCGCGATGCCCGCCGGCGGCGCCGAAATCGGCACCTTCTTTTCCTACGCGGCCGAAAAGAAGCTGACCAAGCACCCCGAGGAGTTCGGCAACGGCGCCATCGAAGGCGTCGCCGGGCCCGAGGCCGCCAACAACGCCTCAGCCGCCGGCACGCTGGTGCCACTCCTCACCCTCGGCCTCCCGACCTCGGCGACGGCCGCCATCATGCTGGCCGGCTTCCAGCAATACGGCCTGCAGCCCGGCCCCCTGCTCTTCACCAGCAATCCGCAGCTGGTCTGGGGCCTGATCGCGAGCCTCCTGATCGCCAACTTCATGCTGATCGTGCTCAACCTGCCGCTGGTCGGCCTCTGGGTCCGGCTGCTAGCGATCCCGAAGCCCTGGCTCTACGCGGGCATCCTCACCTTCGCGACGCTCGGCACCATCGGCGCCAACCCCTCGGTGGTCGAACTCGGCATGCTGCTGGTGTTCGGCCTGCTGGGCTATGCGCTGCGCCTCTGCGGCTTCCCCATCGCCCCGGTCGTCATCGGCCTCATCCTCGGCCCCATGGCCGAACAACAACTCCGCCGCGCCCTTGCCATCAGCCAGGGCGACGTCACCGTCCTCTTCACCTCCCCGATCTCGGCGGTGCTGCTGACGCTGGCGTTCCTGGCGCTGGTGGTCCCGATCGTGCTCCGGCTCAGAGGCCGCGGCAAACTGCTGACGCAGGTGGCGAGCGATGATGATTGAGCATGACAAATGTAGGCTGCAGCCTGCTTTCTGCCGCGTGCGTCCAGGCTACAGCCTGGATTTTCTCGCATTCGTCCAGGCTGTAGCCTGGATTTTCTCGCATTCGTCCAGGCTGTAGCCTGGATTATTACTTGCATTTCCAGGCTATAGCCTGGATATATGCTCACCTTTCCAGGCTGAAGCCTGGACAAACAGGTGAACTGCGATGCTCAACTCAAGCAAGCGTGCCGCCCGACGGCGCCTCGATGCACGACTGAAACTCGTGGATGTCGATGCGCTCCGGCCACCACCAAAGGGCTGGCTGCGGGCTATCCGTGATAGCCTCGGCATGACAGCCGTCCAGTTCGGACGCCGCTCAGGCGTGGCTTCGCAGAGCATTGAGGATGTCGAGAAATCCGAAGCTGCCGGCACCATTCGCTTGGATACCTTGCGCCGGACGGCCGAAGCGCTCGATTGCACCCTGGTCTACGCGCTGATTCCCAACCGCTCGCTCGAAGAAATGATCGCACGGCAGGCTCGCGCCAAGGCTTTGGCCGCCTTGTCCCGCGTCGACCAGACCATGCTGCTCGAAGATCAGCGCGTCAGTCAGGCCGATCGCGACCAGCTGATTGCCGATTATATCGAAGAGCATATCCGGGATCGGGATCTCTGGGACGAGTGACCAATGCTCGACGGAACGGACCCGCCAGGCGCCACACCGCTGGGCCGGCATGAACTTGCCGGGCTGCGGCCGAGTTGGATCACCACTCGGGCCGACCTCGACGAGGCCGAGCAGGCCAACATCCTAGCCGGACAGGCATGGGCAAAGCGCGCTCGCAAGACCGAGCTGTTGAGCGAAGACTTCGCCCGCGCATTACACCGGGCGATGTTCCGCGACGTCTGGCGCTGGGCCGGCGAGTACCGCACCCGCGAGACCAATATCGGCGTCCTGCCGCATGGCATCAGGCCGGCAATGCGCGAGTTTCTCGATACCGCGCGCTATTGGCTCGAGACGCGCCCCTTTCCCGACGACGAGATCGCGCTCCTCGTCCACCACCGGCTCGTCCAGATACACCCGTTCCCGAACGGCAATGGCCGCCACACCCGCCTGATGGCCGACCTCGTTGCCGAGCAACTGGGGCGTTCGCCGTTCACCTGGGGTCGCACCAGCCTCGTTGCGGCCGGGCCGACACGAGCATCCTACATCGCTGCACTACGCGAAGCAGACAACCACCATCTCGCCCCGCTGCTCGCCTTCGCCCGGTCCTAGATCTCCTCCGGCGGCTCCCAGTTGGGCCAGTCGGCTACGTGCTCTTCCCACTCGCCGGGCTTGACGGATTGCTCCGGTACCGTGCGGCCGCGGACGGAGACGCCGACCAGCTTCACCGAATCCGGGTCGCCCGAAACCAGCGGGTGCCACCAGGCCAGCCCCTTGCCTTCGGCAATGCGGCGGTAGGCGCAGGTCACCGGAATCCAGTCGATTTCCCGCACGTTCTGCGGGGTGAGCTTGATGCAGTCGGGCACGACCTTCAGGCGGTTGGGATAGTCCGTGCACTTGCAGCTCTCGCCGTCGAGCAGCCGGCAGCGTACGTCCGAGACGTAGATGTCGCCGGTGTCCTCGTCCTCGAGCTTCATCAGGCAGCAGCGCCCGCAGCCGTCGCAGAGTGCTTCCCACTCCGCGTCGGTCATTTCCTCGAGCGTCTTTTCTTCCCAGAAGGCCATGGCGGGCCTTCTATCCCACCGGGCCGCAGCACGCGAGCGCCATCTGCCTCACGTTGCCGGGAGCCCGTGCGCCGCCGGCCATTGTACTCGTTGGACCGCCGCGAGAGCGCTTTACTTCCTCCCGCACGGCCATATGTTCGCGGCCGCGAAGATGCGTTATCTTCGTGCCGTCTCAGAGCCTTGCCCCGAGTGCCCGCAGTGCAGGATCCGTTCTATCACAAGGAAAAGCGCCGGAAGAAAACCGGCATGCTGGCGGCTGACGCCTGGCTCGATTCGGCTCTCTACGATTTCTGGCAGTCGCTCGGACGCTGGTACACGGCGGTCGAGGACTTCTTCTCGCGCTTCCGCATCTCGGGCATCAAGCGCTTCGTTGTCGAGATCCTGTCGGACGGGCTGAGCTTTGCCGCCATCGGCATGGTGCTGGTCACGGCCCTTGCGCTTCCCGCCTTCGATGCCACCGTGTCGGGCCGCTTCAACAAGGCCGAGGACATTTCGGTGGTATTCCTCGATCGGTACGGCAACGAGGTCGGCCGGCGCGGCATCCGCTCGGACGATTCAATTCCGCTCGACAAGCTGCCCGACTATTTCGTCAAGGCGACGCTCGCCACCGAGGACCAGCATTTCTACCGCCATTTCGGCATCGACCCGGTCGGCACGCTGCGCGCGCTGATGTCGAACGCCCAGGGCGACGGCTCGCTGCAGGGCGGCTCGTCCATCACCCAGCAGTTGGCCAAGAACCTCTTCCTCTCCAACGAGCGCACGCTGGAGCGCAAGATCAAGGAAGCGTTCCTCTCGGTCTGGCTCGAGTGGCACTACACCAAGGACGAAATCCTCAAGCTCTATTTCGACCGCGCCTACATGGGCGGCGGCAATTTCGGCGCCGCGGCGGCCGCCGAGTACTATTT